>NZ_JCBANN010000103.1:0-10349 GCF_059761975.1 Achromobacter sp. 46006 | reverse complement strand
GCCCCGTTCCGCGCCGCGCGCGTCAGTCCAGCTTGATGTTGGCGCGCCGGCCGACTTCGCCGAAGGTCTTCAGTTCCTGCGCCATGCGCGCGCTGAAGGCCGGGCCATCCTGGTAGACCGGTTCCAGCGCCAGATCGGTCACCGCGCGCCGCACCTGCGGATCGGCCATGATGTCCGCGACCGCGTGGTTCAGGGTGTCCAGCACGGGCTGCGGCGTGTGGGCCGGCGCCACCAGGCCGTACCAGCCCACCATCGACACACCGGGCAGGCCGCTTTCGATGAAGGTCGGCACGTCCGGCAACTGCGGCACGCGGTGTTCGCCGGTGACGGCCAGTGCGCGGATCTTGCCGGCCCGGACCTGGGGCGCGGCCGACGACACCGTGTCCACGCCCAGGGCGATTTCGCCGCCTATCAGGGCCGTGACCAACTGCGCGCTGCCTTTGTACGGCACCGGCGTCATCCTGGCGCCTGCCGCCTCGGCGAACATTTCGCCGACCAGGTGCGGCGCCGACCCCGGGCCGAAGGTGCCGTACATCAGGCCGCCGCCGGCGGTCTTTTCGCTTGCCAGCCTGGCCGCCTGTTGCGCGGTCTCGACCGGCAGGTCGTTCTGCGCCAGCAGCACCACCGGCGCCAGCGCCACGATGGCAATGTGCGCGAAGCTGGTGCGCGGATCATAGGGCAGGCGCGACTTGAGCGCCGGCAGCACGGTATAGGTGGTGCTGCCCGACAGCAGCAGGGTATAGCCGTCGGGTTGGGCGCGCGCCACGGCTTCGGCGCCGATCACGGTCGAGGCGCCGGGGCGGTTTTCGACGATCACGGCCTGGCCCAGCTTGCCGGACAGTTTGTTGGCCAGCAGGCGGGCGACGGCGTCGGTGGCGCCGCCGGGCGTGAACGGCACCACCAGCTTGATGGCTTGTTCGGGGTAGGCGGCCTGGGCGGCGGGCGCGCCCAGGGTGGCTTGCAGGGCAAGGGCCGAAAGGCTGGCCAGCGCGGCGGCGCGGAATCGGGCGATCATGGTGAGGGTCCGGTCAGGGTTGGGCGGGGGGGATGGGGGCATGGGCGCGCTGGCGCGTGGCCGCGCCTTGCTCGCCCAGATCCCAGAACAGGCCTGCCATGATGGCCAGGCCTTCGCGCGCCACGCTGCCCAGCAGGTGTTCGTTGGGGGCATGTTGCGCGCAGGCGGGATAGGAATGCGGCACCCACAGCGTGGGCAGGCCGAGCAGGTCGGCGAAGATGTCGTTGGGCAGCGAGCCGCCCAGGTTGGGCAATAGCGCCGGCCGCTGGCCGGTGCTGCGTTCGAGCGAGGCGGCGGCCCAGCGCACCCAGGCGTTGTCCGGCGACAGCCGCGTGGCGCCGGCCTGCATGCCGATACGCACCTGCACGGCGCCAAAGCCGGCCTCGTCGAGATGGGCGCGCAGGTGGCGTTCCAGCGCTTGCCAGTCGGTGCCGACCACGAAGCGCAACTGGCACCAGGCGGACGCGGCCGGCGGAATGGCGTTGACCGGCTTGGCCGGGTCGCCGGCGCCGAAGGTCAGCACGTCAAGGCTGTTCCAGCCGAAAACCTGTTCCGAGGGCGACAGGCCGGGCTCGCCCCAGTCGGCGTCGATGGCGGGATCGTCGGGGCCACCGCCGACCGCCAGATCGGCCAGCGCCTCGGCCACGGCGGCGGGGATCGGCGGCGGACGCAGCCCCGGCACCAGGATGCGGCCGCGGGCATCCACCAACGAGGCGATGGCGTGCGACAGGATGATGGCGGGGTTGGACAGCAGGCCGCCCCAGTTGCCGGAGTGAAAGCCGCGGTCGCGGGCGCGCAGGGACAGCTCGAAGTTCACCGCGCCGCGCGAGCCCATGAACAGGGTGGGGCGGGTGGCCGCCAGGCGCGGGCCGTCGCTGGCGATGAAGACATCCGCCGCCAGCGCCTCGCGCTGCGCCTCGCAAAAGGCAGCCAGGCCGGGCGAACCGGCTTCCTCGCCGGTCTCGATCAGCCAGGTGGCGTTGAATCCGAGCTTGCCGTCGCGGGCCCGCAGCACGGCGCGCAGGGCCGCCAGGTTGATGGTGTGCTGCCCCTTGTTGTCGGCAGTGCCGCGGCCATACCAGCGGTCGCCTTCGACCCGCAGGCGCCAGGGATCGCGGCCGGCCTCCCATTTGGCGGCGTTGCCGCGCACCACGTCGCCATGGCCATACAACAGCACCGTCGGCAGCGAGGCGTCTTCGACGCGCTGCGCCACCAGGATGGGCAGGTCCACGCCAGCGGGGTTGGGGTACACCCGACAGGTGAAGCCGAGCTGTTTCAACTGGGGTTCCAGTTCGTCGTTCAGGTAGGCGTGCTGGCACGAGGCCTGGCCTGCCTCCTCGCTTTCGGTCTGGTAGGCGACGCGGCGCGCCAGTTCGGCTTGCAGGGTGCCGTCGTCGTAGGCGCCGGTGGCGTGAAGAAGGGCTTGTTCGCGGTGCACTGCGGTCTCGGGTAAGGGCGAAGAAGGCACAAAGTTATTACGCTTGTTCACATGCCACAATTAGATAATTCGCACTTGATCATTGCCATTTAGGCAATGGGGCATAGGCATGCCAAAGGGGGCATCGTGATTTCGCTGGGCCTGAGGTATTTCCTGGAAGTGGCGCGCTGCGGTTCCATCGCTGGCGCGGCGGCCGCGCAGCACGTGGCGGCCTCGGCGGTCAGCCGCCAGATCGCCAAGCTGGAGGACGAACTGGGTGTGGCCTTGTTCGAACGCCAGGCGCGCGGGATGGCGCTGAGCGAGGCCGGCCGCCAACTGGCCGCCTACGCCAACGCCGCCGCGCTGGAAGCCGAACGGATCGCCACCGATATCCGCCAGCGCAGCGCGCTGGGCGACGTGACGATCCGCCTGGCCTGCACGGAGGGCTTCGCGCATCGATTCCTGCCGCAATGCATGGCCGATTTCAAGCGTGTCCGCCCCGAGGCGCGTTTCCACCTGCTGGTGGAGCGGCCCGACGAGGTCAACCGGCTGGTGCTGGAAGGGCTGTCGCAACTGGCGCTGCGCTATACCGTGGCGCCGGACGAGCGCCTGAACACCGAGGTGCAATGCCGCGCGCCTGTCTATGCCGTCATGTGCCGCCGCCATCCGCTGGCGGCGCGCCGCAGCATCGGCGTGCGTGACCTGGCCCAGGTGCCGCTGTCGCTGGGCGACCCGGGCACCACGGTGCGAGACCTGTTCGACACCGCTTGCGCCAACGCCGGCGTGCATATCGAGCCGGCCTATGTGTCCAACCATTCGGCGGCCTTCCTGCCGATGTTGCCGGGCAGCCAGATCGTGGCCCTGACGGGCTACCTGACGGTGACCGGGCTGCTCGACAGCGCCGGCCTGGTGGCGGTGCCGTTCAGCCATCCAGAAATGCGCCAGCGCAGCATCCAGGTCGTGACCCTGCGCGGCTGCACCTTGCCGCCGTTGGCGCGCGAGTTCCTGGCGCTGCTGGCCGGGCGCCTGAGCCTGGCGCCGCGCGCGCCGGAACCGGAACGCGGCGCGGACGACGCCGGCCGCGGGCGCTAGGGCCGGCCAGGGGCGCCGCGCCCGCGCCACCCGGCCACCTTCAGCCGCAGGCGCTCCAGCGCCAGGTACACGATCGGCGTGGTGTACAGCGTCAGGAACTGGCTGATCATCAGTCCGCCGACGATGGTCACGCCCAGCGGCCGGCGCAGTTCCGAGCCTTCGCCCATGCCCAGCACCAGCGGCAGCGCGCCCAGCAGGCCGGCCAGGTTGGTCATGACGATGGGGCGCAGGCGCAGCATGGCGGCGCGATGGATGGCCTGTTCCGGCGTCAGGCCCTCGCGCCGTTCCAGCCCGAGCGCGAAGTCGATCATCAGGATGGCGTTCTTCATCACCACCCCCACCAGCAGGAACAGGCCGAGCAGCGCGATCAGGCTGAACTCGATGTTGGCCAGCCGCAGCGCCAGCAGCGCGCCGACGCCGGCCGAGGGCAGGGTCGACAGGATGGTCAGCGGATGCAGCGGGCTTTCGTACAGGATGCCCAGCACCAGGTAAATCGCCACCAGCACGCCCAGGATCAGCCAGGGCTGATCCTGCAGGCTCTGCTGGAAGCTGCGGGCGTCGCCGCCCAGCCGCGTCTGGATGTGGGCCGGCACCATCAGCCGCGCCATGGCGGCGTCGATGGCGGCCAGACCCTGCTGCAGCGAGACGCCCTCGGCCAGCGAGAAGCCGACGCCGACGGCGGCGAACAGCCCGTCGTGGAACACGCGGTCGTTGACGAGGCCGTGCTCGTAGATGGCGAAGGCCGACAGCGGCACGCGGTTGCCGTCGGCCGCCACCACCTGCACCCGTTCCAGCACCTCGGGGTCCTCGGTGTGGCGTGGGTCCAGCTCCAGCACCACGCGATACTGGTTCATCGGGTCGTACAGTGTCGCCACCTGGCGCTGGCTGAAGGAATTGCCGAGCACGCTGGCGATGGTGCGCATGTCCACGCCCAGGCGCTGGGCGGCGGCGCGGTCGATGTTGATGACCACCTGCTGGGTGGCGGCATCGCCCACCGCGTCGACGTCGCGCAGTTCGGGGATGTCCTGCATCGCGCGCGAGATCCTGCGCGACCATTGCCGCAGCGCCGGCACGTCGCTGGCCATGATGGCCAGTTCGTGGTCGCCGGAATTGCCGAAGCCGCCCGGCATGCGCAGGTCCTGGTCGACGTTCAGGAAGAACATGCCGCCCGGCACTGGCGGGGCGTTGGCGCGCAGCCAGTCGATCACCTGGGCCGAGGATTCGCGCCGCTCCGCAACCGGCTTCAAGCGGATCAGAAACAGCGAATTGCTGATGCCCAGGCTGCCGCCGTTGTAGCCGATCACGTCCTGCACCGCCGGATGCCTGAGCACCAGTTGGCGGTAGGCGTCGATCTTGGGCTGCATCACCTGGAACGAGAAGCCGTCGTCGCCGCGCACGAAGCCCACGAGCTGGCCGGTGTCCTGCTGGGGCAGGAAGCCCTTGGGCGCCTGCGCGTACAGGTAGGCGTTCAGCGCCACCACCGCGGCCAGCAGCAGCAGGGTCAGGCGCGCGTGGCCCAGCACCCGCGCCAGCGACGCGCCATACCATTGGTGGATGCGGGCGAACACCGCGCGCAGCCGCGAGGGCCGCGCTTGGGTCTTGGCCGGCGACCGCAGCCAGCGCGCGCACAGGCTGGGAATGATGGCGACCGACACCACCAGCGAGATCAGGATGGCGGCCACCAGCGTGATCGAGAACTCGCGGAACAGCCGCTCCACCAGCCCGCCCATGAACAGAATCGACACGAACACGACTGCCAGCGCCAGCGTCATCGCCACCAGCGTGAAGCCGACCTCGCGCACGCCGCGCAGGGCGGCCTGGCGCGGACCCAGGCCGCGTTCCAGGTGGCGCGAGATGTTTTCCAGCACCACGATGGCGTCGTCCACCACCAGGCCCGCGGCCACGATCAGCGCCATCAGCGACAGGTTGTTGAGCGAGAAGCCCCACAGGTACATGACGGCGAAGGTGGCGACCAGGCACACCGGGATCGCCACGCTGGGAATGGCGGCGGCGCGGGCGCTGCCCAGGAACAGCCACACCACCAGGATCACCAGCCCGACCGCCAGCCCCAGCGTCACGTGGGCCTCGCGCAGCGTGGCGTGAATGCCGGGCGAGCGGTCCAGCACCACGGTCAGGTCGACGTCGGCCGGCATCAGCGCGCGCAGGCCGGGCAGGGCCTGGTTGATGGCGGCGATGGTCTCGATGATGTTGGCGCCCGGCTGGCGGCTGATGGTCAGCACCACCGCCGGATTGTGGTTGTGAAAACCGCTGCTGTAGCGGTTTTCGACCGAGTCGCTGACGCGCGCGATCTGCGCCAGCCGGATGGCGGCGCCGTTCCGGTGGCGCACTATCAGGCCGTTGAAGTCGTCGGCCGTGCGCGGCTGGCCGGGCGTGCCGACCTCCCAGCGCTGGGAGGCCGAGTCCAGTTGGCCCTGCGGACCCATGGGGGCGGCGTTGGCGATGGACTGGCGCAGGTCGTCCAGCGCCACGCCGTAGTGCGCCAGCGCATTCGGGTTGACCTGCACTCGCACCGCCGGCAGCGAGCTGCCGCCCAGCGTCACTTCGCCGACGCCGACGATCTGCGAGAGCTTCTGCGCCAGCACCGTGGCGCCCAGGTCGTAGAGCCGGCCGGCGGGTCGGGTGGGCGAGCTGAGCGCCAGCGCCATGATGGGCGCCTGCGACGGATTGACCTTGCGGTAGGTGGGATTGCCGGGCATGCCGGACGGCAGCTCGGCGCGGGCGGCGTTGATGGCGGCCTGCACGTCGCGCGCGGCGGCGTTGATGTCGCGGTCGAGCGCGAACTGCAGCAACACGCGGGTGGCGCCCTGGTTGCTGGATGAGCTCATGGCGCTGACGCCAGCGATGCCGCCCAGCGCGCGTTCCAGCGGCGCGGCCACGGTGCTGGCCATGCTCTCGGGGCTGGCCCCGGGGAGCTCGGCGCGCACCTCGATGGTGGGGAAGTCGACCTGCGGCAGCGGCGCCACCGGCAGCAGGCGCCAGGCCACCGCGCCCAGCAGCGTCAGGGCCAGCGCCAGGAAGATGCAGGCGATGGGCCGGTGCAGCAGCGCGCGGATCATGGCGCCGGCCGGTCTGCGGGGGCGGGCAGGGCCTTGCGGCGGCCCACGCCCAGGCGGTGGAAGAACAGGTAGACGGCGGGCGTGGTGAACAGCGTCAGCACCTGGCTGACCAGCAGGCCGCCCACCATGACCCAGCCCAGCGGCTGGCGCAGCTCGGCGCCCGAGCCGGTGGCCAGCATCAGCGGCAGCGCGCCGAACAGCGCCGCCAGCGTGGTCATCAGGATCGGCCGCAGGCGCAGCAGCGCGGCTTCGCGGATCGCCTCGCGCGGCGCCAGGCCGCGGCTGCGTTCGGCTTCCAGCGCGAAGTCGACCATCATGATGCCGTTCTTCTTGACCAGCCCGATCAGCAGGATGATGCCGATGACGGCGATCAGGTCCAGCGGCCGGCCCGTGAGCAGCAGCGCCAGCAGCGCGCCCACCGTGGCCGACGGCAGGGTCGAGAGGATGGTGACCGGATGGATCGCGCTTTCATACAGCATGCCCAGCACCAGGTACATGGTGACCACGGCGGCCAGCATCAGCCACAGGGTGTTGGACAGCGAGGCCTGGAACGCGGAAGCCGCGCCCTGCAGGCGCAGTTCGACGCTCGCGGGCATGGCGATGTCCTGGCGCGCCGTCTCGATGGCGGCGATGGCCGCGCCCAGCGAGCCGCCCGGCGGCAGGTTGAATGAGAAATTGACGGCGGGGAACTGCGACAGGTGGTTGACCGCCAGCGGCACGGCGCGCTCGCTGACCGTGGCCAGCGCCGCCAGCGGAATCGGCCGGCCGTCCGCGGTTTTCAGGTGGATGCGCTCCAGCGCCTCGGGGCTGGCGGCCAGGCGCCGGTCCACCTCCAGCACTACGCGGTACTGGTTCGACTGCGTGAACAGGGTGGCGACCTGGCGCTGGCCGAAGGCGCTGTAGAGCGCCTGGGTCACGTCGTCCATGGTCAGCCCCAGGCGCGCGGCGGCGTCGCGCGAGACCTCCAGGTAGGCCTGGCGGCCATCGCCCTGCAGGTCCGACGAGATGTCGGCCAGTTGCGGCGCGGCGGCCAGGCGCCGGGTCAGGGCGTGGCTCCAGCGCGCCAGCAGCGCGCTGTCGGGCGAGGTCAGGGTGAACTGGTATTGGCCGCGGCTGACGCGATCCTCGATGTTCAATTCCTGCACCGGTTGCAGGTATAGCGAGATGCCCTGCACCTGGCGGGCGCGGGCGTCCAGCCGCGCCATGATGTCGGCCAGCGGCGCGCCGCGCTCGCTCCAGGGCTTGAGGTTGACCAGCAGGCGGCCGGTGTTGAGGGTGGCGTTCATGCCGTCGATGCCGATGAAGGACGACAGGCTGGCGACGTCGGGGTCTTGCAGCAGGCTTTGCGCCAGCGCCTGCTGGCGCCGCGACATGGCCTCGAACGAGGTGCTTTGCGCCGATTCGGTCACGCCTTGCAGCGCGCCGCCGTCCTGCACCGGGAAGAAGCCCTTGGGCACCGCCAGGTACAGCAGCCCGGTCAGCACGACGGTGCCCAGCATCGCCAGCAGCGTCAGGCGCTGGTGGCGCAGCGTGATGTCGAGCCAGCCGGCGTAGCGCGCCTGCAGGCGGTCGAGCAGGCCGGGCGTGCGCTCGGCGTGCGGCGGCAGCAGGCGCGCGCACATCATGGGCGTCAGCGTCAGCGACACCGCCAGCGAGATCAGGATGGCCACCGCCAGCGTGATGGCGAATTCGCGGAACAGCCGGCCGACCACGTCTTCCATGAACAGCAGCGGGATCAGCACGGCGATCAGCGACAGCGTCAGCGACACCAGGGTGAAGCCGATCTGCCCGGCGCCCTTGAGCGCGGCCGCCATCGGGCTGTGGCCCTGTTCGCGGTAGCGGGCGATGTTCTCCAGCATGACGATGGCGTCGTCGACCACGAAGCCGGCGCCGATGGTCAGCGCCATCAGCGTCAGGTTGTTGGTGGAAAAGCCCGCCAGATGCATCACGCCGAAGGTGCCAATCAAGGACAGCGGCACCGCCAGGCTGGGGATCAGCGTGGCCGGCAGGTTGCGCAGGAACAGGAAGGTCACCAGCACCACCAGCCCGACCGCGAAGGCCAGTTCCCACTGCACGCCGCGCACCGAGGCGCGGATGCTTTCGGTGCGGTCGGTCAGCACCCGCACCTGCACCGCCGCCGGCAGGCTGGCGGTGAGCTGCGGCAGCAGCGCCTTGACCTGGTCGGCCACGGCAATGACGTTGGCGCCCGGCTGGCGCTGGATGTTCACCAGCACCGCCGGCTGGCGGTCGACCCAGGCGGCCAGGTAGCGGTCCTCGGCGCCGTCCTCGACCGTGGCGACCTCGCCCAGCCGCACCGGCGCGCCATTGCGCCAGGCCACGATCAGGTCGCGGTATTCCTGCGCGCTGCGCAACTGGTCGTTGGCGTCCATGATGACCGAACGCACCGGGCCGTCGAAGCTGCCCTTGGGCTGGTTGGAGTTGGCCTTGGCGATGGCCTCGCGCAGGTCGGCCAGTTGCAGCCCGCGCGCGGCCAGCGCCATCGGGTTGGCCTGCACCCGCACCGCCGGACGCTGGCCGCCGGCCAGGCTCACCATGCCCACCCCCGACAGTTGCGCCAGGCGTTGCGTCATGCGGGTGTCGACCAGGTCGTAGACCTGCGGCAGCGGCAGCGAATCCGAGGTCACGGCCAGCGTCAGGATCGGCACGTCGGCCGGATTGACCTTGCGGTACACAGGCGGCGTCGGCAGGTCGGGCGGCAGCAGCGAGCCGCTGGCGCTGATGGCGGCCTGCACCTCCTGTTCGGCCACGCCCAGCGAGACGTCCAGCGAGAACTGCAGCGTGATCACCGAGATACCGCTGCCGCTGGAAGACGACATCTGCTTGAGCCCCGGGATCTGCCCGAAGCGGCGTTCCAGCGGCGCCGTGACCGCGCGTGCGGTGACGTCGGGGCTGGCGCCGGGGTAGGGCGTGGTGACCTGGATGATGGGGTAGTCGACCTGCGGCAGGGCCGCCACCGGCAACAGGCGCCAGGCGAGGATGCCCGACAGCAGCAGCGCCAGCATCAGGAACGCGGTGGCGACCGGGCGCAGGATGAAGGGGCGTGACAGGCTCATTGGGTTTCCACGATCAGCACCTCGCGGCCGTCATGCAGGCGGTCCACGCCCTCGACCACCACGCGCTCGGCCGCGGCCAGGCCCGAGCGGACTTCGACGCGGCCGGCGTTGGCGCGGCCCAGCGTCAGTTCGCGCCGGGTGGCGCGCTGGTCGTCGCCGATGACGAAGACGAAGGCGCCATCGGCGCCGTACTGCACCGCCGCCGTGGGGATTGACAGCACCTCTTCCTGCCGCGCCAGCGCCAGCCGGATGTTGACGAACTGGTTCGGGAACAGGGCTTCGTCGGCGTTCTCGAACAGGGCGCGCAGCCTGACCGTGCCGCTGGCGGCGTGGATCTGGTTGTCCAGCGCCTGCAGCGTGCCGAGCGCGATCAGGCGGCGTTCATCGGCGTCCCAGGCCTGCACCTGCAGGGCGGCATTGCCGGCCTGCGCCTGGGCCTGGCGCAGCAGGTCCAGATGGGTCTCCGAAATCGAGAACAGCGCCGAGATCGGGCGCGTCTGCACCAGGGTGGCCAACCCATTGGCATCGGCGGCGCGCACGTGGTTGCCGGCGTCCACGCGCCGAAAGCCGATGCGGCCGTCGTGCGGCGCCTGGATGCGGGTCTGGGCCAGCAGGCGGCGGGCGTCGGCGACGCCGGCCGCCAGGCGCTGGCGCTGCGCGGCGTAGCTGCGCAC
>NZ_JCBANN010000102.1:0-10999 GCF_059761975.1 Achromobacter sp. 46006 | reverse complement strand
AGTGAACGACACGGCGTCAGATGTGTAAGCGAAACGGCCCTGGGGCTTTTACATCCCCGGGCCGCCTAAAGCTGAAAACGCCCCCTCGGGGGGCAGCAAGCCGAAGGCGCGGCGTGGGGGCCCTTTTTCATCGCCGAGCCGCCTCAAGGTGAAAACGCCCCCTCGGGGGGCAGCAAGCCGAAGGCGCGGCGTGGGGGCCCTTTTTCATCGCCGAGCCGCCTCAAGATGAAAATGCCCCTCGGGGGGCAGCAAGCCGAAGGCGCGGCGTGGGGGCCCTTTTTCATCGCCGAGCCGCCTCAAGATGGGATTCTTTTCATGCCTGGCGCGGCGGGCGCCAGGCATGCCGCGTCATTGCGCGACCAGTTCGACCCGACGGTTCCGGGCGCGGCCCGCCTCGGCGTCGTTCGCGGCCACGGGCGCCAGCGAGGCCACGCCGCGCGCCGACAGGCGCGCGGCCGGGATCTGGTAGTCGGCCTCCAGGGCCTTGACCACGGCATTGGCGCGCCGCTGCGACAGGTCGAGATTGCCGGCCAGGGTGCCCTGGTTGTCGGTATGGCCGACCACATAGACCTTCAGGTCCGGATTGGCCTTGAGCAGCTTGCCCATTTCGTCCAGCGCGGCCTTGGATTCGGGCTTGACTTCGGCCTTGTCGGTATCGAAGTACACGCCATAGACCGCGACGCGGCCCGATTCGGCCAGCGATTTCTGCATGGCGGCCATGTCCAGAACCTGGACCTGGCCGGTCTGCATCGGCTTGGTCTCGAGCACCTGCTGGAACACCGGCGTAATGTGATTGGAGCCGTCTTCCATCACGTCCAGGAACACGTAGATGTCTCCCGTCGGCGCGGCTTTCTTCGCCAGCACCACGTAGTACTTGCCCCCGAACGCGGCATCGCCCTGGCCCGGCTGGCTCACCTTGCCGCTATTGATGACGAAGGACTGGAAATCGCCGCCGCACTGCTCGTCGCCCTTGCACTCGAAAAGGGTCTTGAAGCCGCCCGCCTGCAGCGCGCCCTGGTAGTTGCGGTAGACCTCCAGCGCCGACTTCCTGCCGTCGATGCGGTAGGAGATGCGTGTCAGCTTGCCTTCCAGCTCCAGGCCCTTGGCCTCGGACTCCTCGGGAATCGGCCGGTCGGGCATCAGCGCTTCATCGTAGTCCTTGTGTTCGTAGGCGCGGATCTCGGCGCCTTCGAAGCGGGTCAGCGCGGGATGATCACGCGAGCCCTTGACGTCCTCGGCCCGCACCGGCGATGCCGCCAGCATGGCGGTGAGGATGGCCAGACCCGCGGCCTTCACGATATGCGCGTTCACGATCTCTACTCTCCCGGCCGGCAGGCGCCGGCATGCGTCCAGAATAAGGAAACGCCCGCACAGGCGGGCGGCAGCCATTATGCATAGCCGCCGTGAAGATTGAAACCGCGCGGGGTAACAAAACGTAGGCCGCGGTGACGGGCTCATCAGGCCTCAGTGGAACGCATAGGCATCCATCGCCAGCGCGCCGTACGAAACCTCATCGTTGAGCCGCGTGGCATGGCCGCCTCCCGCGCCCAAGGCCACATACAGCGGCATCAGATGGTCGTCGTGCGGGTGGGCCTGCGCCGCGCCCGGCGCCCGGGCCTGCCAATCCAGCAGCGCCGGCACGTCATGCGCCGCCAGGTGCCGGGCGTACCAGTCCTGGAACGCCGGCACGTAGGGCGCCGGCGCCGCATCCTGCGGCATGCGCACGTCGCGCAGGTTGTGCGTCAGCGAACCCGATCCGATGATCAGCACGTCCTCGTCGCGCAGCGGCGCCAGCGCGCGGCCCAGTTCGAGCTGGCCGGCGGCATCGCGGTCCATGTCCAGCGACAACTGCACCACCGGCACGTCGACCTGCGGATACAGGTAGCGCAACGGCACCCAGGCGCCATGATCCAGCGGCCGGCGCGGATCGCGCTCGGCGGCGATGCCGGCGGCGGCCAGCAGGCCCTGCGTGCGCGCCGCCAGCTCGGGCGAACCGGGCGCGGCGTATTGCAGGGTGTAGAGCTCCGGCGGAAAACCGCCGAAGTCGTGCCAGGCCACCTGCTGGTCGCGGGTGGACAGGGCCAGGCCATAGCCCATCCAGTGCGGCGAGACCACCAGGATGGCGCGCGGCTTGCGGCCCTGGGACTGGCTCCAGGCCGCCAGCGCGGGGCCCGTCAGGCCGGGCTCCACGGCCAGCATAGGGGAACCGTGGGAAACGAAAAGCGTGGGCCAGCGCATGGTGATGCCTCCGGAAAGCGTGACGATGAAGCTATTTTCGGTCGATTCCGATCAGCAATAAACCATTTCCCAGGGGATGATCTGTTGCCAGAACAGCATCAATCACCGGAATGCAACGGTCCTGGGCGCTTCGGCGACCGCTTGTGTGGCGGGCGTTAAACTACGCCGTTACGCACTTATTGGACGTCATCCGAAGTTATGGCCCGATCCCGCAGCCAATCCGCTCCCCGCTTGACCCGCGACGCCTCTCGCCTGATCACGCTCGCCCAGTCGCTCAATCGCTCGGGCAGCCGCGTCGAAGACGTGTACTGGGAGAATCAGCTTGGCGAAGCGATTCCGAAGCTGCTCAAGGCAGGCCAGGATGCCCCGCTGGAAGCCGCGCTGGACCACCTGGCCCAGAACGACGTGGGCGCCTATGAAGTCCTGATCGAACAGGCCGAGACCCTGTCAGAGTCGATGAAGATCGACAAGAACGGCGTGCGCTATGACATCCTGCTGATCGTCGCGCCCATCGTCGCCTGGACCCGCTACGCGATTCCCACCGGCCCGGTGCCAGCCAGCGCCCAGCAGGCCCTGCTGGCGCAACTGCACGGCCACGTGCTGTCGAGCCAGGCGCGCAGCGCCCTGATGCCCTACCTGGTCAGCGTCGACCAGATGCCGCGCACGTTCTCGGAAACCTGGCAATGGCTGCAACGGCTGGGCACGCAGGCGCTGGGCGCCGAGACCACCAAGCCGGCGCTGAACACCGAGGCCGAAACCGCCAACATGCTGGCCGATACGCGCTACGTCGTGGCAGCCGTGGCGGTGCCCGAGTTCGCGCCCGTATTCCGCTGGCAGGAGCAGGCCGGCGAGGCCGAGGCCAGCCGCGACGCCTGCCTGGCGCAATGGGCCGCCCAGGCCCAGCCGACGCTGGCCGGCCTGCTGCCGGGCTGCGGTTTCGAAGCCCTGCTGCCCGACGCCTACTATGTCAGCAACCGCGAGGCCGACCGCCGCGTGCGGCCGCTGTCGCTGCGCGCCGCCGTCAGTTGGCTCGAAGGCGCGGTCAACCTCGAGGCCTCGCAACTGCGTGCCGTGGTGGCCGGCTGCGGCGAAAACCGCATCGACGAGTACCGCGTCGGTTTCACCGCGCGCAACAGCAACGACGTCTACTACGGTTGCGTCTGGCCCCTGTACGGGCGCGAGGAAGACCTGCCCGCCGACGAGGGCCAGCCCGATGTGATCGACGAGATCGCGGCGCTGCTCAAGGAATACGGCGTCAACGACGTGCGCCGCATTCCGGGCGTGCTGCCGCCGGAATACTGCGAGGATTGCGGCGCGCCCTACTTCCCCAATCCATTGGGCGAGCTGGTGCATGCCGAGCTGCCCGAGGACGCCGAGGCCGCGCCCGCCAAGTTCCACTGAGCCCGGCCGATGCAAGCGGACCTCTTCTGCCGCGTGGTCGACAACTACGGCGACATCGGCGTCTGCTGGCGCCTGGCGCGGCGGCTGGCGCAGGGCCACGGCTGGGACGTGCGCCTGTGGGTCGATGACCTCGCCAGTTTCGCCCGCATCCAGCCCGGCATCGAGCCGGGCGCGGCGCGCCAGGCGATGGCGGGCGTGGACATCGTGCATTGGTCGGCCACGCCAGACCCGGCGCTGGGCGCGCGCGACGTGGTGATCGAGGCCTTCGCCTGCGATCCGCCCGATGCCTTCCTGGCCAGCATGCGCCAGCGCCATCCGGCCTGGATCAACCTGGAATACCTGAGCGCCGAGGACTGGGTCGAAAGCTGCCATGGGCTGCCTTCGCAGCGGCCCGACGGGCTGGTGAAGCATTTCTTCTTTCCCGGGTTCACGCCGGCCACGGGCGGCCTGCTGCGCGAACCGGGGCTATCGGCCGAACGCGATGCGTTCCAGGCCGATCGGGCCGCGCAGGATGCATTCCTGCGCGGCCTGGGCGTGGCCGACGACTCGCTGTCGCTTCGCCGCAACGGCGCCCGCACGGTGTCCCTGTTTTGCTACCCGAGCGCCCCGGTCGGCGCCCTGGCGCGGGCGCTGGCGGCCGACCCGCGTCCCACTCTGCTGCTGGCGCCGGAAGGTGTCGCCCCCGGCCTGGAGCCGGCCTGCGCCCTGCCCGGCGGCCCGGCCGTGGCGCGCCTGCCGTTCGTGGCCCAACCCGATTTCGACCGCGTGCTGTGGTGCGCCGACCTGAACTTCGTGCGCGGCGAAGACTCCTTCGTGCGCGCGGCCTGGGCGGCGCGGCCGCTGGTCTGGCAGATCTATCCGCAGGACGGGAATATCCACCTGGAGAAACTCGACGCCTGGCTCGCACGCTATCCGGCCCCGATACCCGGCGCGGATCTCATCCGCGCCTGGAATCAGGCTGACACGGATCTTGCCGCCGAGGCCGCGCTGGCGGCTGCCCTCGCCCCGGGCCCCTGGCAGGCCTGGAACCAGGCGGCCCGCGACTGGGACGCGGCGCAGGCGGGGCAGCCAGACCTGGCGGAAAATCTGGCCGGCTTTTGCGCAGACTTGGTCAAGAAACGCTAGAATAGAGAGTTTTCTGAGTCGCCCTGGATTGTCGGCGCCTCAACTATGACGCCTCCCGGGGTGTGCATGAAGCCAGATGTGCGGGCCTGTTTGAAGGGGTCCGCACGAATCTCCAGGCTGATGACGATGGGCCTTGCGGCCCGTTGCCAGGCGCCTTCGGCGGCTTTCTGCAAGCACGGCGAGTGCACCCTTTCCCCCCGGAGTTTTATCGATGAAAACCGCTCAGGAATTGCGAGTCGGCAACGTGGTCATGGTCGGCAAGGATCCCCTCGTGGTCCAGAAGGCCGAATACAACAAGTCCGGCCGCAACGCCGCCGTCGTCAAGCTGAAGTTCAAGAACCTCTTGACCGCCTCGGCCAGCGAATCGGTCTACAAGGCCGACGAAAAGTTCGAAGTCGTCCAGCTCGACCGCAAGGAGTGCACGTACTCCTACTTCGGCGACCCGATGTACGTCTTCATGGACGAAGACTACAACCAGTACGAAATCGAAGCCGAAAGCATGGGCGACGCCCTGAACTACCTGGAAGAAGCGATGCCCGTGGAAGTGGTCTTCTACGACGGCCGCGCCATCTCGGTGGAACTGCCCACGACCATCGTGCGTGAAATCACCTACACCGAACCGGCCGTCCGTGGCGACACGTCGGGCAAGGTGACCAAGCCCGCCAAGATCAACACCGGCTACGAATTGAACGTGCCGCTGTTCTGCGCCATCGGCGACAAGATCGAAATCGACACGCGCACCAACGAATACCGCAGCCGCGTCAACAACTGATCCGGCCGCAGGCAAGCAAAAGCGCCAGCCCTCTTGGGGTCTGGCGCTTTTTTTATCGCCCCGCGCAGCGGCGCGGCCGGCCTGTCATTGCAGGCGTTCGTCGTCCAGGAAGTCGGGCACGGCCATCACGTCGATGCCGTCCTCGGCCAGGGCCTCGCGCTCTTGGCGCGTGGCGGTGCCGCGGATGGGCCGGTCGTCGGCGTCGCCCTCATGGATGCGGCGCGCTTCCTCGGCGAAGCGCGCGCCGACGTTTTCGGTATTGCGCAGCAGCGCCCGCACCTGCCTCATGACCACCGCCTGCAGGGCCGACATCTTCTCGGCATCGGTGGCGCCGGCCGGCGCCGCCGGCTGGGCCGCGGGTGCGTGCAGGTGCGCCACGTTCAGGCGCGGGGCCGACAGGCGCTTGGTGATGCTGGCCGAGCCACAGACCGGGCACGACACCAGGCCACGCGCCTGCTGGGCGTCGTAGTCGTCGTGCGAACCGAACCAGCCTTCGAAGATGTGGCCGTGCTCGCACTGGAGGTCGAAAACTTTGAGAGCCATGGTGGAAATATGGGGGCTAGCGGCCAGAATACAAGAAAGCGCGCGCGCGGGCCCGGGTGCCCGACCGCCGACGGGCTTTTCGGCCATTTCGGAGTCTTTTGGCGGCTTTTACGCCACACTGGCGGCCGCCCGCGCCCAATGAAAAGCGGGCCCGGGGGCCCGCTTGCTGGCGTGCGCGGCGCCTACTTGCCGCGCCTGGCGGCGGGCGCCTGGCCGATCTGCGCCTGCTGCGCCTGCAAGGCGTCGATCTGGCGCTGCAGGTCGCGCAGTTGCTGGCGCACGTCCTTCTGCTGGTCGGCCAGCGCAGTGGCCTCCTGGCGCGATTGCTCCTGGCGCGCGGCGACCTGCTGTTCCTGTTGCATGCGCAGGGTGCGGTCGGCCTGCAGCGTGCTCAGCTCGGCATTGCGGGCGGCCAGCAATTTCTCGGCGTGGGTGTATTCGGCCTGCAGCTTGATGCGCTTGATGTCCACCTCGGCCAGGTCGGCCGACTGGGCGGCGAACGCGCGGTAAGTGGCTTCGGCCTGCTTTTCCGACTTGGTCTTGAGCACCCGCCAGAAATCCTTTTGCTGGAACAGGGCCACGTAGTAGGTCAGCTCGTCCGGCTTGAACAGCAGGCTGGCGCCGTAGGTGCCGTTGTAGCTGGTGCGCAGCTCGGACACCTGGCGGCTCTGGATCAACGCCTGCAGTTCCGCCACGGTGGAGGCCGGGCGCGGGGCGGGCGCCGGCGCCGGCGGCGTCACTGGCGTGGCCGCGGGCTGCTTGTCCTCGACCTGCTGCACCGTTGGACGCGGGGGCTCGGATTGCGCGCTGGCGCATGCAGCCAGGCTCGACAGGGCCGTACCCAGCAGCGCCATGCGCGCAGCGGCACGGATAAAGTGGACGTTCATGCCTTCCCCAATAAAATCGTTGCGGAACTATAGCAATTTATTTCGTTCGCGGCAGACGCGCTTGCATCGCACGCGGCCACCGTGTCGCGCACTAAGGGCGATTCCCTATTGCGCCGCATCGGCCCCGCGCCATGGCGCTTCACGAGGCCTCCACGATGCCGTCGGCGGTCTCGCCCTGGCCGCCGCCCAGATGCAGTTTGCGCATTTTTTCCCACAGCACCTTGCGGCTGATGCCGAGGGTGTTGGCGGTGTCCTGGCGGCGCCAGCCGTTGACATCGAGCGCGGCCAGGATACGGGCCCGCTCGGCGCGCTCGGCGTCGCTGAACACCGGCGGCTCGCACTGGGTGCTGGCCGCCGCCGCGGCCAACGCGCCGGGCGCGCGCAGCGGCTCGGCCAACTGGTCGAAGATGCGTTCGATGCGCGGCTGGTCCCAAGCCTGGAACTGGCGCCGCACGATGGCCACGCGTTCGGCCACATTGGAAAGCTCGCGCACGTTGCCGGCATAGCGCGTGCGAGATACCCGTTCCAGCAGCCAGGCCGGCGGCTCGCCCTCGGCGCCGAGCCGTTCGAGCAAGGCGCGGAAGATCGCCGCCTTTTCCTCGGGACCGCGCTGCTCCAGGTTGGGGATGCGCAGCTCGATCACCGCCAGCCGGTAATAGAGATCGGCGCGGAATTCGTCCTGCCCCACCAGCACGCGCAGATCCTTGTTGGTGGCGGCCACCAGACGGAAATCCACCGGCACCTCCACGGTCGAGCCCAGCCGCGTCACCGCGCTCTGCTCCAGCACCCGCAGCAGCTTGACCTGCTGATACAGCGGCAGGTCGCCGATTTCGTCCAGGAACAGCGTGCCGCCGTTGGCCTGCTCGAAATAGCCCTTGTGCGCGCCCACCGCGCCGGTGAAGGCGCCTTTGGCATGGCCGAAGAAATGCGCTTCGAACAGGCCTTCGGGGATGGCGCCGCAATTGACCGCCACGAACGGCCCGTCCGACCAGGCGGCGCGGTCGTGCAGCAGGCGCGCGATGCGTTCCTTGCCGACGCCGGTCTCGCCATGGATCAGCACGTTGCTGCGGCAGTCGGCGAACATGTCGGCCTCGGCCAGCAGCGCCCGCATCGGTTCGGATACCGCGATCAACGGTTGCTCGCGGCGCGGCGCGCTGCGGCTGAACTGGTCCAGGGTGCCGAGCAGCTCGAACAGCAGCTTGCGCAGGTCCGAGGTAGTGAAGGCCAGCGGCAAGGTGTACGAGTATTCCGGCGGGTAGTAGCGCGGATCGCGGCCGCGCGCCTCGGCCGCCACCCAGATGACCGGCATGGCCTGCCCCGACAGCCAGTCGTAGCCGCTGAAACGGTTGTCCCCCATGACCGAGACTGACACCAGCGCCACGGCCGGCCGCGACGGATCGCGCGGCGGCGGAAACGCAGTACCGGCATCGGCGCGCACCAGCGACACGTCCATGCCGGCCAGGCAGCGCTCGGCGCGGCTGGCGATATCGGAGGTGCCTTCCCAGACGTAGACGTCGAACTCTTCGCGCGAGAATTTCTGGGTCATGGCGACCACCGCGCCGGCCAGAGTGGGAGGGAAATCACGGGCTTTATCATCAGTACACCAGACGGGGCTTGCCGCAGTCCACGGACAGCAGCGATACATCGGTTTGGCCTACGCTCAGGCCAAGCAGGTCCAGCAGTTGCTGCAACAGGGTCGACAGCATGCCCAGCAGCGGTTGCAGCAGCGTCACCACGATGGACAGCACGCCGCCCACCTGGTTGCCGCCGCTCAGGGCCAGCGAGGAAACCGCATTGACGCGGCATTGGCGGATGCCGTCCGGCGTGATCGCCAACAGGCAGGTCACGTCGCCCAGCGGCGCCAGCAACAGCGAATTGAGAAGGTTGCCGACCAGTTGCAACGTGCCGCCCAGCACCCCGGTCAGGCCGCCAGTGGCCATGCGCTGGCCCAATTGGTTGAGCGCGGTCGAGGACCACTGCATGTCGTTGACCACCTGCGAAATCGACTTTCCGGGATTGCTGCCGCCGCCGCCCACCAGGGTGGTGGCGAGCGAGGTGCGCTGCGCGGCGGTCAATGGCGTGCCGGTGCCGATCAGGTCGCCCAGGATGCCGCCGACCACGGCGTCGGCCAGGTTGCCGGCCAGCGTGCCCAGGTCGACCGAGGTGGCGTTGACCGTGGCGGTGGAATCGGGCGATGGCGGCTCGGTCAGCGTGACCGACACGGGCGCGGTCGAATTGAAGATCGGCAGCGTCACCTTGCTGCTGAGCGGCAGGATGTCGAGCACGTTCAGCACCTGGTAGCGCTGGATCGCGGCGAACGAGCCTGGCTGGCAACTATTGGTGATGGACAGGAAGTTGGCCTGCACGGGGTCGACGGCGGACGTCATGCCCGGGAAGCGCCCCAGGCAGATATTGGCGACCGACGAGGTCACGTCGATGGTGGCTTGCGATTCGGTCAATGGCGCCTGGCACAGTTTGGACACAGTGCCGGTGGACTGCGCCACGTCGATGATGACGGGCAGGTCGATGCGCGTGCCCAACGTATTGGCCAGCAACGGCCCGACCAGCGGAATGTTGCTGGTGTTGGCGCGCAGGTAGACGCGGATGCCGGCGCTGGTGGCCTGGGCGCCAACGCCACCTACCCCGATCGTCGGCGGCTCGACGATGCGCACCTGCGACTGCACGCCCAGCAGCGGCACGCTCAGCCCCAGGTCGACCAGGTTCTGGCCGTTGGCGATGACCAGCGCCGTCTCCAGCACATTGAGCGCATTGACGTTGGCCTGCAGCGCCGAGTTGACGTCGCCGCCGGCGACGTTCAGGTCGAGCACGCCGCCGTCGCCGAACAGTTTCACGGGCAGGTTCAGCGGCATCACGTTCAGCACCACGTTGATGGCATCGGTCAGCAGCCCGACGCTGGCGCCGGCGGTGCCACCGGCCTTGTTCATCACCGTGAGCGTGGCCTGCAGCAATTGGCCCAGGGTCAGATTGTTGAGCGCGGCCAGTTGCTCCGCGGTGCCCACGCCGGTGGCCACCGACACCGGCAGGCCGAGCGCCTCCAGCAGCCCGGAAGGCGTGATATTGACATTCGCCAGGCCGGCGGCGTCGAGCACATCCAGTTGCGCCGGGGTGGCGCCGACTGTCGCCAGCAACTGCGACAACAGGCCGCCCCGCTGCAGCCGCAGCAGGCGCGAACCGACCGTGAAGACCGCCACCGGCTGGGTGCTGGTGGCCACCGAGACGACCCGCACCGGCGCGCCGTCGGCGATCCCCGGCAGCAGGCTGCGCAAGGACTTGCTCAGCGTGATGCGCAACGCATTCGGCGCCTGGCCGCTGGCGGGGTCGAACACGTACATGCCGTCGGCATCGGCGCGGCTGGTATCCCAGACCTTGCACTCGACCGTCACGTCGGTGGCGGCGAAGGTTTCGAGGATGTTGGGCACGTTGGCCAGCACCGCCGCCTGCCCGGCGGCCTGGGCCCGGGCGCAATCGGCCGGCGCGCCCAGGCCCAGCACCTGCACCGCCGACAGCGCGGCCAGGTCCGCGGCCTTCTGCATTTCGCGCTTCATGTAGTAGGCGTAGCCCAGTTGCGCCACGCCCAGCAGCACCACGCCGACGATAACCACGAAAATGATGGCCACGGTCATGCTGCCACGCTGCCGTGGGCAGGTCGCAGGACGGGGGTGGCTGGCTGGCATGTTCACGGCTCCGTGGCTCGATGCGGCAGGCAAGTTATGTCTGACGTGCCTAGTTGGTGTTGTTGGTCTGGACCCGCTTGGTGAACCACTCGGGGATCGGATGGCTGAAGCTCTCGAGATAGCGATTCCACGCCGCCGTGGAGGTCGCGCCCAGCACCGGCAGCGCCGCCCCGGCGCGGCGGCCGTCGGCCTGCGCCGCCAGCAGGCCGCGGGTGATGTCGCCGAATGCCTCGGCGGCCGGTTCGGTTGGCTGGGCCGCCGGCGGCGCGGCCTGCGGCAGCGGTGTCTGCACCTGCTTCCCGCCCTGTCTTATATATACATCTGAATGTAGCTACGAA
>NZ_JCBANN010000101.1:0-11137 GCF_059761975.1 Achromobacter sp. 46006 | reverse complement strand
TATCTGGAGAAATTGGTGAAAGGATGAAGACCAAGAAAAGAGGGAAATAGTGGGTGTAAAATGTGAAGATGTCGCCTAGGATCGTAGAATTTCTATAGGAAACAAGTGTTGTGTTGAGAATGTTTTTTTTTTTTTTTTCAAGCAGAAGACGGCATACGAGATTACCGAACTAGTCTCGTGGGCTCGGAGATGTGTATAGAGACAGGCCTCGACGCGCGCTGTGGTGCCGCCATGGCGGCCGCCCGTCAGGGCCGCCAGCCCGCCGACAATGCCGGCGCGCAGGCTGGCGCCCGTGGACGTGATACAGCGCGCGGTGAAACTGGAGGCGTTCAGTTCGTGATCGGCGCACAGCACCAGCGCCATGCGGATGAGATCCGCGCCCGCCGCGTCCAGGCCCCAGGCGCGGGCGCACTGCGCGTGGATCGGCGCGTCGTCCGGCGCGGTCTGCAGCAGGCAGGCCGCCAGCGTGCGCACCAGGGCGCCGCAGCCCTGCGCCTGGCGCTCGGGCGAGCGCTGCCACATCGCGGTCGCATCGTCATCGCTGGACGCCGTAAACAGCGGCAACAACGCGGCCTCGGCGCGCTGGCCGCGATGGCGCGCGAACAACGCCGCCAGAGCCTCGGGCAATTGCGGCACGGCCGCGCCGAACGCCGTCGCCTGGTCGCATTGCCACAGATGCGCGGCCACCGCCTCCACCGAGGACGATTGCGCCAGCGCCACGGCGTTTGCGCCGCGATAGAACAACTGGCCATCCTCGATCAGGGTGATGGCCGACTCCAGCACCGGCAGGCCCCAGTTCAGCGTCGCCTTGGCCACCTCTTTGGGCTTGCGGCCACGGGTGCGCTGCGCCGCCAGCCGTTCGACGTCCTCGGCCAGGTAGCGGCTTTCGCGCGGCGTGGCGCCGGCCTCGGCGTGCAGCAATCCCCGGCTGACGTAGGCGTACAGGGTCTGGCGCGACACCCCCAGGCGGGTGGCCGCGGCGGCGGAGGTCAGGTAATCGGGCATGGGTTGCGAGACGGGGAGCGAAGGGTAATGAGTTGATTATATTAATCAATATTGACAATTAATACGGCAAGAATAATCCTGGCGTCGTCCCTCAACGACCCGGAAGCAATATGTCCGTCATCGATCGCCCCCTGCCGCCCTCGCCCGCCACCACCGACTACCTGCGCCAGTTCTGGCTCGCGGCTGGCGGCGATCCCGCCCTGCTGAGCCAGGTCGCCATCACCGGCCAGGGCGCCTTGCCCTCGGCCTTCGCCGTCACGGAGTTCGCCACCGCCGCGATCGGCGCCGCCGGCCTGGCCATGGCGGAATTCGTTGCGGCTGGCGCAGGCACGTCCGGCGCGCACGCCGTGCCGGCCGTCGAGGTCGACCAACGACTGGCCTCTTTCTGGTTCGGCACCTCCCTGCGCCCCATCGGCTGGAGCATGCCGCCGCTGTGGGACGCCGTCGCCGGCGACTATCGCGCCGCGGACGGCTGGATCCGGCTGCACACCAACGCGCCCCATCATCGCGACGCCGCCCTGGCGGTCCTGGGCGTGGCCGCCGACCGCGAGGCCGTCGCCCGCGCCGTGGCGCGCTGGCGCGCCGACGAACTGGAAGCGGCGGTGGTCGAACGCAACGGTTGCGCCGCCGCCATGCGCGCTCTGGACGCCTGGCGCCAGCACCCGCAAGGCCAAAGCGTTGCCGCCGAGCCCCTGCTGCACCGCGCCGCCGGCGCCGGCGGCGAACGCCCCGGCTGGCGCATTTCTCGCCAGCGTCCGTTGCAGGGCCTGCGCGTGCTGGACCTGACCCGCATCCTGGCCGGCCCCGTGGCCACGCGCTTCCTGGCGGGCTTTGGCGCCGACGTATTGCGCATCGACCCGCCCGGTTGGGAAGAGCCCGGCACCGTGCCCGAGGTCGTGTTGGGCAAGCGTTGCGCGCGCCTGGACCTCAAGTCCGTCGAGGGGCTGGCCACGCTGCAACGCCTGCTGTCCCAGGCCGACGTGCTGATCCACGGCTATCGCGCCGACGCCCTTGCCCGCCTGGGCCTGGACGCCGAGCGCCGCCGCCAGCTCAACCCGACGCTGGTCGACGTATCACTCGACGCCTATGGCTGGAGCGGTGAATGGCGGGGACGCCGCGGCTTCGACAGTCTGGTGCAGATGAGCACCGGCATCGCCGAGGCCGGCATGCGCGCCAAAGGTGGCGACCGCCCGGTGCCGTTGCCATGCCAGGCGCTGGACCACGGCACCGGCTATCTGATGGCGGCGGCGGCGATCCGCGGCCTGACCGAACGGCTGGCCACCGGCGCGGGCAGCACCACGCGCGCGTCGCTGGCCCGCAGCGCGCAGGTGCTGGTCGCGCATGGCGGCTTGCTGGAAGGCGGGCCGGCATTGGCGCCGGAAAGCGAAGCCGACTGGTCCGAACAGGTCGAGGAAACCGCGTGGGGCCCGGTCCGCCGCATCAAGTCCCCGCTGCGGATCGCGGACACGCCGCAATCGTGGGATTTTCCGGCAAGCGCCTTGGGGTCTTCCGAGGCCGCCTGGCGAGATGGCTCGCGCTAGCCCGCGGCCGCCTCAAAGCACAAACGCGCGCAAGTTGGCGACCCGTTCGGCCAGGCCGTCCGCGCCCAGGTAATGGCCCAGCTTGCCCGCCCGCACGCGGCGCAGGTCTTCCTCGTAGCGCGCCGCCATCGCGTCGCGCGCCTCGGCATACGCGGCCGCGATCCCGTCGCCCGCGGCGGCGGCGATCACGCGCGCGGCCTCGGGCGACCCGCAGGCCACGCAGCGCGCCACGCCCAGGCCATCGGCCCGCGCCCCGCGCGCCAGCAACTGCGCCACCAGGTCGGCGGGCGGCTCGCGATCGAATCGATGGATCGCATCGGCGCTGACCGGCGTACCGGCCCGCAACAGCGCCCGCGCCGCCGCATGGGCATGCTGCGCCAGCGCCACGTCCAGCGCCAGCGCGCTGCCGCGCAACGGCTGGTCAAAGCCCACGCCCTGCGCCGCCAATTGCGCCACCAGCGCGCCGTCGTCGTGCGCCAACGCATGCCGCAAGGCCAGCCTGGCCAGCCGCGGCGCCTGCCCCAGCGTGCCAGCCGCCAACGGCGCACGCCAGTCCACCAGCGCGCCCCGGTAGAACGCCGCCAGCTTGTCCGCCAGGGCCTGTGGCATGCCATGATCGGCCACGCGCTCGTCCAGGTATTCCAGCACCCGTATGCCGGTGCTGTCGGGGTCCTCGGGATCCTGCTCCAGGTAGAGCGCGGCAAAGGCGCCGCGCAGGTCCGCCGCGACCGTCGCGATGGCGTCCTGCTGCAACGCGTGCGTCCAGCCCGGCAGCCCCTGCTTCCAGGCCACGATGCTGCCGGCCTGCGGGCCGGGTTCGACGCACACATAGATGCGGTCGCAGTATTCGAAGCCGCCGATCGGCAGATAGCGCAGCTTGCCGTCCCAGGCCTCGCCGCGTTCCGCGGCGGCCTCTTGGGCGCATTCCTGTTCATGCTCGATCCAGCCGGCCAGGTCGCGGTAGTGGTCGCTGCCGTCATGGAACAGCTCGGACCAACTGAGCGCTTCTTCGTTGCCGTCCATGCGCGCATGCAGGTCATAGGCCAGTTCGCCGCCGGCCGTCAGGCGCCACAGGTCGCGCAGCGCATCGGGCAACGGGCCGGCGCAGGCCGCTTCGATCTCGTCGATGCGCGCCTCGTCCAGGGGCGGCTCGACCGCGATCAGGACACGCTCGGCGAACAGGGCAATGCCGTGCTGTCGAAGCGACTGGATTTCATCGGCGGAAAAGTGCGCGCTCATCTTGAAGGCTTCCTGGAAATGGCGGTTCGGATTCTACCGGCCCGGACGCGATGATCGGCGCCACGCGCTCCCCATCATCGCGCACGCCCCCCCGGCCGGGCATCGCGGTGGTAGATTGGCGGCATCCAGGAACGGCGGCGGCAATGGCAACAGGCAACGATGGCGGGATCGTCATGGACGGGCTGATCATGGCAGCGGCGCGGGCGCTGGCCAGCGGCGATCCCTTGGGCGCGCTGGGCCGGGTGGCCTTGCGCGACGATGCCCCGGCCCTGGCGCTGCGCGGCATTGCGCTGGCGCAGTTGGGTGACTTCGAGCGCGCCAGGGTGCTGGTGCGGCGCGCCGCGCGCGCCTTCGGCGCCAGGGCGCCGCTGGCGCGGGCCCGCTGCGTGGTGGCCGAGGCCGAGATCGCGCTGGCGTCGCGCGACCTGGGCTGGCCCGCGGCCTCGCTGGCGGCGGCGCGCGCCACGCTGGCGCGCCAGGGCGACGCCCGCAACGCCGCGTATGCGGCCTATCTGGCGGGCCGCCGCCTGGTTCTCATGGGGCGGCTGGAACAAGCGGAACAGTTGCTGGCCGGACTGGACCCCGCCGCCCTGGCGCCGCCGCTGCGCGCGGTGCACGAGCTGACGCTGGCAGGCATTGCCCTGCGTCGGCTGCAGGCCGGCGCCGCCAGCGCCGCGTTGGCGCGCGCCGCGCAAGCCGCCGACGCCGCCGGCATTCCCGCGCTGCAAGCCGAAGTGCGGCGAGCCCGGGAACAACTGCGGGCGCCGGCCGCGCAAGCCACCCAGGCCGGCGCCACCCGCATGCTGTGCCTGGCGGAAGTCGAAGCGCTGCTGGCCTCTGACCTGCTGGTGGTGGATGCCTGCCGCTATGCGGTCCACGGCGGCGGCGATGGCGTGGCCCTGGCCAGCCGGCCGGTGCTGTTCACCCTGGCGCAGGCGCTGGGCCAGGCCTGGCCCGGCGATGCGCCGCGCGAGGCGCTGATCGCGCAGGCCTTCCGCGCCCGCCATCCCGACGAAACCCATCGCGCCCGCTTGCGGGTTGAGATCGGCCGGCTGCGGGCGGCGCTGGCGCCGTTGGCGGCCATCCGCGCAACCCGGCACGGCTACGCGCTGCTGCCGCCGCCCGACCGCGCGGTGGCCGTGCTGGCGCCACCGCTGCGGGAACGCCATGCCGGCGTGCTGGCGCTGCTGGCCGATGGCCAGGCATGGTCCAGTTCGGCCCTGGCCCTGGCCACGGGCGCCAGCCAGCGCCAGGTGCAGCGGGCATTGGACGCGCTGGCCGCCGCCGGCCGGGCGCAGTCGTTTGGCCAGGGCCGCGCGCGGCGCTGGATCACGCCGCCGCTGCCGGGTTTCGCGACGACTTTGTTACTCCCGCTGCCGCTGCCGAATGCCTAGGATGGAACCGTCTTCCCTCTGAACAGGACATCGACATGAAAGCCAAACCCGCAGAAATCCTCCGTGAGTACGGTCCCTTCCCCGGCGTCAGCGACGTGCACGGCGTGTCTTACGACGGCAGCCACGTCTGGATCGCCGTTGGCGAAAAGCTGCACGCCCTGGACCCGGCCAGCGGCGCGGTGGTGCGCAGCATCGACGTGGCCGCGCGCGCCGGCACCGCCTTCGATGGCAAGCACCTCTACCAGCTCGCCGGCGACGTCATCCAGAAGATCGACCCGGCCTCGGGCCAGGTGCTGGCCACCGTGCCGGCGCCCGCGGGCGAAGGCAATTCCGGCATGGCCTGGGCCGAGGGCATGCTGTGGATCGGCCGCTACCCGGACCGCAAGATCCACCAGGTCGACCCGGCCACCGGCGCCATCGTGCGCACGCTCGAATCCGACCGCTACGTGACCGGCGTCAGTTGGGTCGACGGCGGCCTGTGGCACGCCACCTGGGAAGACGACGCCAGCGAATTACGGCGGGTCGATCCGGCCAGCGGCAAGGTGCTCGAGCGCCTGCACATGCCGTCCGGCGTGGGCATTTCCGGCCTGGAATCGGATGGCGACGGCGTGTTCTATTGCGGCGGCGGCAATAGCGGGCGGCTGCGCGCGGTGCGCCGGCCGCGCCCGGCATCCTGATCCGGTCCGCTTTTTCAGACTCGCGCCGCCGCGCCGCCCTGACAAATTGTTGCAGGCGCTGGCGCGGCGGTCCTTTTGCTCCCCAGTCGGCCCCCGCCAGCGTGTAAACTCCCCCCTTTTTGACTCTGGTGGTATGTTGCAAGCCCCACAGCGCACAGGTTTAAGCGGCCCGACGCTCATTCGCTTGCTGACTCGCCTGACGGATGTCGACGTGCCGCAATCCCGGCAACCGTTGTCAGACCATCTGAGCCAATGGCTCGGCTGGACCGACGCGATTGCCCTGTCCGCGGCCCTGAACAACCGCCCGCCGGCGATCGCGCCCGGCGCGCGCCCGTTCAGCAGCGCCGAGGAGCGCGAGTGCGAGCGCGTCCGCACCACGCTGGCCGATGCCATCGCCAGCGACACCGCGGCCACGGCCGCCAAACGGATGATGCCGGGCCAGGTGGCCGCCAAGGTGGCGGCGCTGCAGTCCGACGATGCCGACTACTCGAATTTTCGTCAGCGCTATCTGTCGTTGCAGCACACGATGGAGACCAGCATCGGCAATCTGCGCAGCCGCCTGCGCGGCATGGTCGCGGCCAAGACGCCGGAAATGACGCGGCTTGCGGTGGTGGACGCCATCATGGACCGCGCCCTGCTGCCGCGCGAGCGGACCCTGTTGGGCGCGATTCCGAAGCTGCTGCAAGGGCATTTCGAGCGCCTGCGGCAGGCCGAACAGGCAGCGCTGGAAGCGGCGGCCCAGGCGCAAGCCGAGGCCGACGCGCAGGAGGCGACCGAGGGCGAGGCGCAGGACGACGCCCCGACGGGCGCCGCCGCGCCGGCGCAGTCCGCGACCGGTAGCGGCGCGGCGCCGCAACCCGCTGTACCCGCGCCCACGCCGGGAGCGTGGCTGGAGACGTTCCGCAAGGATATGCGCAGCGTGCTGCTGGCCGAACTGGATATTCGTTTACAACCGGTCGAAGGGCTGCTTGCCGCTCTTCGCGCCAGCTAACCGGGACACTATGTCCAAATACCTGATCAATATTGTTGTTTTCCTCGGCGGCCTGGCCGTGGCCGGCTGGATCGGCGCGGGCTACGCGGGCGTCAATCCGCTGGCGCTGGCCGTCACGCTGCTGATCTGCGCCTGCTACCTGGCCGGCGCGCTCGAACTGCTGCGCTACCAGCAGGCCACCGCGTCCCTGAGGCACGCGCTCGGCAAGCTGGCGGAAACGCCCGCCAGCCTGGGCGGCTGGCTCGACCAGTTGCCGGCCGCGCTGCGCAACCCGGTGCGGCTGCGCATCGAAGGCGAACGGGTGGGCCTGCCCGGCCCGGCATTGGCGCCGTATCTGGTCGGCCTGCTGGTGCTGCTGGGCATGCTGGGCACATTCCTGGGCATGGTGGTGACGCTGCGCGGCACCGGCACCGCCCTGGAGAGCGCCACCGACCTGGCCGCCATCCGCGCCTCGCTGGCCGCGCCTGTCCAGGGCCTGGGCTTCGCCTTCGGCACCTCGATCGCCGGCGTCGCCACCTCGGCCATGCTGGGTCTGCTGGCCGCCCTGTGCCGGCGCGACCGCATCCAGGCCGCGCAACTGCTGGACGCCAAGGCCGCCACCACGCTGCGCCCGTACAGCCAGGCGCACCAGCGCGACGAAAGCTTCAAACTGCTGCAACGCCAGGCCGAAGTGCTGCAACGCCAGGCCGAGACCATGCCGGCGCTGGTCGACCGCCTGGATACCATGATGCGCAACCTCGAACAGCAGAACCACACGCTGAACGAGCGTCAGCTCGCCAGCCAGGACGCATTCCAGGGCAAGGCCGAGGCCGCCTACGCGCGCCTGGCCGCCGTGATGGAACAATCCATGAAGGACAGCGTGGCCGAAAGCGCGCGTTCGGCCGGCGCCGCCTTGCAGCCCGCCGTCGAGGCCACCATGGCCGGCCTGTCGCGCGAGACCGCCTCGCTGCACGAGAGCGTGGCCCAGGCGGTGCAGCGCCAGTTGGAAGGCGTGACCGCCGGCCTGCAGGCCGCCACCGACAATGTGGCCGGCATCTGGAACCAGGCGCTGGCCGGCCAGCAGCGCGCCAGCGAAAGCCTGGCGCAGGATCTGCGCGATTCGCTGGACCGCTTCGCCCAGACTTTCGAGCAACGCTCGGCCGCCCTGCTGGACAGCGTGTCCGAACGCCTGGAAGCGTCCTCGGGCAGCATGTCCGAAGCCTGGAACGTGGCGCTGAACCGCCAGGAACGCGCCAGCGAGAAGCTGGCCGGCGACAACCTGCAGGCGCTGACGGCCGCCGCCGCCAGCTTCGAGCAGCATTCGGCGTCGCTGCTGCGCACGCTGAACCAGTCGCACACCGCCCTGCAATCCGAACTGGCCTCGCGCGACCAGCAACGCCTGGCGGCCTGGACCGAAACCCTGGGCGCCCTGTCCGCCACCCTGCGCCAGGAATGGCAACAGGCCGGCGCGCAGGCCGCCGAACGCCAGCTCGAAATCAACCAGGCCCTGGCGCGCAGCGCACAGGAGTTGACCGAGCGCGCGCAGACCCAGGCCGGCCTGCTGGAGAACGTCTCGGCCCGCCTGGAAAGCGCTGCCGGCAACGTCTCGGCGCAATGGCACGAGGCGCTGGAGCGCCAGTCGCAGGTCAGCGACAAACTGGCGGGCGACAACCGCGAGGCCCTGGCCGCCGCCGCCGCCACCTTCGAACAACACGCCTCGACGCTGCTGGGCACGCTGGACCAGTCGCACGCCGACCTGCAGGCCGCCCTGGCGGCACGCGACGAACAGCGCCTGGCCGCCTGGGCCGGCACGCTCGGCGCCATCACCGACAAACTCGGCCAGGAATGGGAGCAGGCCGGCGCTCAAGCCGCCGCCCGCCAGCAGGAAGTCAGCCAGACGCTGGCGCGGACCGCGCAGGACCTGGCCTCCCGCGCCGACGCGCAGGCCACGCTGCTGGACACCGTCGCCGCCCGCATCGAATCGGCCGCCACCGGCGTGACCCAAGCCTGGACCGAGGCGCAGGTGCGCCAGGAACTGACCAGCGAGAAGCTGGCCGGCGACACGCAACAGGCCCTGGCCACCGCCGCCGCCGCCTTCGAACAACATTCCGCATCGCTGCTGCGCACGCTGGACCAGTCGCATGCCGACCTGCAGGCCGCCCTGGCCTCGCGCGACGAAGCGCGCCTGGCCGCCTGGCACGCCTCGCTCGGCGCCATGGCCGCCGACCTGGGCCGCGAATGGCGCCAGGCCGGCGAACAGACCGCCGCCCGCCACCAGGAACTGGAACAGTTGCTGGCACGCACCGCGCAGGACCTGACCTCCCAGACCCAGGCGCAGGCCGCGCTGCTGGAAAACCTGTCGGCCCGCCTCGAAACGGCGGCTGGCGGCGTGACGCAGGCCTGGACCGACGCACAGGTGCGCCAGGAACTGGCCAACGAGAAACTGGCCAGCGACAACCAGCAGGCCCTGACCACGGCAGCGTCCGCCTTCGAGCAGCATTCGGCATCGCTGCTGCAGACCCTGGGCCAGTCGCAGGCCGGCCTGCAGGCCGAGCTGGCCGCGCGCGACCAGGAACGCCTGGCCGCCTGGACCGGCGAGCTGGGCCGCATGGCCGAAGCGCTGCGCCAGGAATGGGAACAGGCCGGCGCCCGCAGCGCCGCCCTGCAGCAGGAAATCTGCGCCACCCTGGCCCAGACCGCGCAGGACATCGCCACCCAGACCGAGGCCCACGCCAGCGGCACCATCGCCGAGATCGGCCAACTGGTGCAGGCCGCCTCCGAAGCGCCGCGCGCGGCCGCCGAAGTCATCGGCGAACTGCGCCAGAAACTGTCGGACAGCCTGGCCTACGACAACGCCATGCTGGAAGAACGCAACCGCCTGCTGGACACGCTGGCGACGCTGCTCGATGCCGTCAACCACGCCTCCAGCGAACAGCGCAGCGCGGTGGACGCGCTGGTGTCGTCGTCGACCGATCTGCTGGACCGGGTCGGCGCGCAATTCACCGAGCAGGTCGAATCCGAGACCGCCCGCCTGGACGACGTGGCCGCGCAAGTGACCAGCGGCGCGGCCGAAGTGGCCAGCCTGGGCGAAGCCTTCGGCGCCGCGGTGCGCCTGTTCGGCGAGTCCAACGACAAGCTGGTGGCGCACCTGGAACGCATCGAGGCGGCGCTGGACAAGTCCATCGCCCGTGGCGATGAACAACTGGCCTACTACGTGGCACAGGCGCGTGAAGTGGTCGACCTGAGCACCATGTCGCAAAAGCAGATCGTCGAGAACCTGCGCGAGCTGGCCAGCCAGCGCGCCGCCACCGCCGGAGCGCAGGCGGCATGAGCGCGGGCGAGGACATCGACGGCGGCGTGGAACCCGCGGTGCCGACCTGGGCCGTCTTTGGCGACCTGATGTCGGTGCTGCTGGGCGCCTTCGTGCTGATCCTGGTGAGCGTGGTGGCCGTGCAACTGGAGCTGTCGACCCAGCTCGAACGCGAGGTCAAGCAGCACCAGGAGGAAACCCGGCGCCGCCAGACGCTTGAGCAGGCCCTGGCCGCGCCGTTGGCGGCCGGCCGCGTGACACTCATCAACGGCCGCATCGGTATCAGCGGCAGCGTGCTGTTCGCGCTCAATTCCGACCAGTTGCAGCCGGAAGGCCGCGAGGTGCTGAAAAGCCTGATCGAACCGCTGTCGGCCTACCTGAAGGCCAATGACGAGATCCTGATGGTCAGCGGCTTCACCGACGACCAGCAAGTGCGCGAGGGCAACCGGCGCTTTGCCGACAACTGGGACCTGTCGGCGCAGCGCGCGCTGACGGTGACCCGCGCCCTGATCGACGAAGGCGTGCCGTCGTCGCTGGTGTTCGCCGCCGCCTTCGGCGCCGAGCAGCCGGTGGCCTCGAACGCCGACGAGGAAGGCCGCGCCAGGAACCGGCGGGTCGAGATCACGCCGATTCCCAAGCCGTCCAACGGCGCCGAGGCAGCGCGTGGCCAGTGACGGCGGCTTCGACCCCTCGCGGCAGGCCGCGCCCGACGCCATGAGCGCCATGAGCGCCATCGGCGCCACGGACGCCTCGAGCGGCATGGCGGCGGCAACGCTGCAGGCCTGGCGCGAACGCGGCGCGGACCGGCTCGATCCGGTCGGCTTTCATTTCATCGAGGCCTTGGCGCGGCGCGCGGCCGCCCAGGCGGGCGCCGCGCGCGCGCGGCTGGATGCGCGGCTGGCGCAGTTGCTGGAAGGCTACGCGGCGCGCCTCGCCGCTGCTGACAGCATCGCCGAGGGCAACGACACCGCCGGCGCCGCCGTCCCGGCGCAGCAGGACGC
>NZ_JCBANN010000100.1:0-11480 GCF_059761975.1 Achromobacter sp. 46006 | reverse complement strand
AGATGAAAAAGCCCCCTCGGGGGGCAGCAAGCCGAAGGCGCGGCGTGGGGGCTCCTTTTCATCGCCGAGCCGCCTCAAGATGAAAAAGCCCCCTCGGGGGGCAGCAAGCCGAAGGCGCGGCGTGGGGAGCCTTGCTCACACGTCGGCGGCGGGGGCCGGATCAAGTGTGCGCATGAAGCCGATGATGGCCTCGGCCGCGGCCCCGGGCGCGGCCTGCAACAGGCAGTGCGGCGCGTCGATTTCGACCAGGAGGGTATGCGGCGCCAATTGCCTGACCAGCGCGGCGGCGGCGGGCGGCACCACGCGATCGTGGCGCGCCTGCAGATACAGCAGCGGCAGGCGCACGCCGGCAAATGCCGTGCGTTGGTCGGCGGCCATCACGGCCTGGAGGCGGGCCCGCATGACGGCGGGCGCTACCTGCGCGACGGCCCGGTCCAGCGCGGCGCGCAGCGCCGGCGTGCCGTGGGCGCCCAGCAACAGGTGATGCAGGAGCGCGCGCGGCAGCTGTGTGACCGGCAGCCAGTTGGCCAGCGGCCGCGCCAGGCCGAGCCGGGGATGTGGCGCGCGCACGAACGAGGCGCACAGGATCAGGCCGCGCAGGTTCGGCGGTGGCGCGGCGGCGATGGCGGCGCCCAGCGGTCCCGAGAAGGATTCGGCGAGCAGCACGAATGGCGCCTGCGCGGGCAGGGCCCGGCGCACGCGCTGTTCCAGCGCGGGGTAATCGAGCGGTTCGCGGGCGGGATAACGCAGCACCATGGGCGGTGGCGCGGAAGGCAGCGCGGACAGCAGCGGATCAAACAGATCGCCGGTGCCGTCCATGCCGGGCAACAGGACCAGTTGAAGGGGCATTCTCGAGGTTCCGACAGGCGACAGCCACATTCTGACAGGGTATCGGCATATTCTGTAAATATGGATTTATAGCCTTGTATATATTTGTCATATGGAACGGCGCGGCGTAGAGTCTGCAACGTATCCAGACCCTAGCAAGGAGCCGCCATGACCTGGTCCGCCAAACAGTATTCCGCCTTTGAAAACGAACGCACGCGCCCGGTGCGAGACCTGGTGGCGGCATTGCCCAACGAGGCTGTCGCGACCGCCATCGACCTGGGGTGTGGTCCGGGCAATTCCACCGAAGTGCTGGCCGCCCGCTACCCGCGGGCCGAGGTGACCGGCATGGACAGTTCCGACGACATGGTGCAGGCGGCACGCAAGCGCCTGCCGTCGATCGCGTTCGAGCTGGCCGATATCGAGACCTGGAATCCGCCGCGCCGATACGACGTGATCCTGGCCAATGCCGCGCTGCAATGGGTGCCTGATCACGCCGCCCTCTATCCGCGCCTGGTCGGCAAGCTCGCGCCGGGCGGCAGCCTGGCGGTGCAGACGCCGGACAACCTGGAAGAGCCGGCCCACAAGCTGGCGCGCCAGGTGGCGGCCGAGGGCCCCTGGGCTGGCAAGATCGGCGGCGTCAAGCATCCGCCGCGCCACAGCGCCGCCTGGTACTACGAATTGCTCAAGCCGCACTGTGGCCGGCTGGACGTGTGGCGCACCACCTACCTGCACCCACTGGCGGGCGCGCAGGCAGTGGTGGAATGGTTCAAGGGCACGGCGCTGCGGCCCTACCTGGACAAGCTGGATGCCGACGAGCAGACGGCATTCCTGGCGCGCTACCAGGACGAGATCGCGCGCGCCTATCCGGCATTGGCCGACGGCACTGTGCTGCTGCCGTTCCCGCGACTGTTCCTGGTGGCGGGGCCGAAGGACTGAGGCGGCGTGGCCGGACGCGCCACCGCCCGGTCCGGCGCCTTTCCGTGCGAGCAGCGGTCCTAGGCCTTGTCGGCGAAATAGCGCGCCGGCGTCCGCCCCAGCGTCTTGCGGAACATGGTGATGAAGGCGCTGGCCGATTCGTAGCCCAGGTCTTCGGCGGTGCGTTGCACCGAGACGCCCGACGACAGGCGCTGCAGCGCCATGACGATATGCATTTGCTGGCGCCAGCGGCCGAAGGTCATGCCGACCTCCTGCCGCACCAGCCGCGCCAGGGTGCGCTCGCTCATGGCCATGCGGCGTCCCCATTCGGCCACCGTGCTGCGGTCGGCTGGATCGGCATGCAGGGCCGTGGCGATCTCGCGCAGGCGCGGATGTTCCGACAGGGGCAGGTGCAACTGCTCGGTCGGCATCTGCGCCAACTGTTCGACCAGCACTGCGGCCAGCCGGCGGTTGGCCGGCTCGGCGGTGGCGTCCGGCGACAGGTCGGACAGGTGAATCATCAGCTCGCGCACCAGCGGCGTGATCGCCAGGGTGCAGCACTGGCGCGGCAGGCCCGGGGTATCCGCCGGCACGAACAGGAAGCAGACCCGGCCGTTGTCGGTGACCCGGTTTCTGTGCGGCGTGCCGCCCGGGATCCAGACGCCGTAGCGCGGCGGCACCATCCACAGGCCCTGCGGCACCGTACTGGTCACGGCGCCCTGCAGCGACAGCACCAACTGGCCCATGCGGTGCCGGTGAGTGGGGGACTCGTGGCTGTTCCGGGCTGCATCCACACGCATCGCGTAGGTCCATTGCGTGGGCATGTCCGGATCGAAATAGGGGCTGTGGGCTTCCGGCGGATACATGGGGCGGCCGTGGGGTGTCCGGGGTTGGCAGGATTTAGGGATATCTTGTCATTATCTCGAAATTCAGCAGCGATGACATTGCCTAAGCTCTCGTCATGCATCCCTCCCAGCCTTCCCCCGCTTCCCAACGCCCCGTCCTCCTGATCGTGGGCATCCTCTTCATTGCCATGGCGCTGCGCGCGCCGGTCACCGGCGTGCCGCCGCTGGTCGGGCTGATCCGCGAACAGCTCGGCCTGTCGAACACCGCCGCCGGCATGCTGATCACGCTGCCGCTGCTGGCGTTTGCCGTGGTGTCGCTGGTGTCCGCCGGCATGGCGCGCCGCCATGGCCTGGAACGCACCTTGTTCTTCGCGCTGTTGCTGATCGGCGGCGGCATCGTGCTGCGCAGCCAGGGCCTGGCCTGGGCGCTGTATGCCGGTACCGCCGTCATCGGCTCGGGCATCGCCATCGGCAACGTGCTGCTGCCCAGCCTGCTCAAGCGCGATTTCCCGCAACGCCTGGCCGGCCTGACCTCGGCCTATGTGCTGACCATGAGCATCGCGGCCGGCGCCGCCTCGGCGCTGGCGGTACCGCTGGCCAGCCTGGCCGGCGGCGACTGGCGCTTCTCGACGCTGTGCATGCTGGTGATTCCGCTGGCCGGCGCGCTGCTGTGGCTGCCGCAACTGGCCAACCACACGCCGCCGGCTTCATCGACGACGCATGCGCCGCATGGCGGCCGGTTGTGGCATTCGGCGCTGGCCTGGCAGGTCACGCTGTACCTGGGCATCAATTCGTTCGTGTTCTATGTAGGGGTGAGCTGGCTGCCGGCGATTCTGCGCGACGCCGGCTACTCGGCCGAGCGCGCCGGCTCGTTGCATGGCCTGTTGCAACTGATGTCGGCCGGCCCGGCGCTGTTCCTGGCGCCGGTGGTGCGGCGCATGCGGGACCAGCGCGCCGCGGCGTTCTGCTCGGCGGCGGCCTCGCTGGTGGCGTACACCGGGCTGATCGTGGCGCCGGGCTGGGCCACGCTGTGGATCGTGCTGCTGGGCCTGGGCACCGGCGGCGGCATCATCCTGGGCCTGATGTTCGTGGGGCTGCGCGCCAGCCATGCGCAGCAGGCGGCCGCGTTGTCGGGCATGGCGCAATGCATCGGCTACCTGTTCGCGGCCAGCGGGCCGACGCTGGTCGGCGCCCTGCATGACCGCCTGGGCGGCTGGTCGGTGGCGCTGGGGTTGTGCGCCGCGCTGTGCCTGGCCATGGCGGGTTGCGGCCTGTTGGCCGGCCGCGCGATCCAGATCGGCCAGTTCCGGCCGCACGCGCCCGCGGCGCGGTAGCGGCTAGCCGCCAGCCTGGGCGCGCCACAGGCGCACCAGGGCGTCGGGCGCCTGTGCTTCCGGCACGTCGAAGGCGAGGCTGGCCGCGTTGCCGCTGGCCGGATCGCGGAACGCCAGTTCCACATGGAAGTAGCGCTGGTCCCCTCCGAGCGCGGCACAGTCCGGAGAGGCTAGCGTAGCGGTGCGCCGCAAGGCCTCGCCGACCTCCTGGCGCAACGCGGGCGGACAGTCGGTCAGGTCGATGCTGCGGGTGCGGGCCAGGCCGGGCACGTAGGCCAGGCCCCCCTCGCGCGTCAGGCTGACGCGCAGCGCGAACTCGAGCGGGGGCAGGTCTATCATGACGGTATGCCCACCGCCGCCCAGGCGCCCGCCACGGCCTTGTGCGCGGCATCGCCGTGGGAATTGCGCGCCACCTCCAGCGTCAGGCGGGCGAAGGCGGCGAAGTCGGCATCGTGGCGCAGCCGCTTGTCGCACAGCGTGTCGTACCAGATGCGGCCGGCCACCTCCCACGCGGGGCCCTTCAGGGCCGTCGCGGCCAGGTGGAAGGCGCGATTCGGAATGCCGGAATTGATGTGTACGCCGCCATTGTCGTGCGGTGTATCGACATAGCCGCTCATGTGGGCCGGTTGCGGATCCTTGCCCAGCAGCGGGTCGTCATAGGCACTGCCCGGTTCGGCCATCGAGCGCAGCGCGCGCGCCCGCACCTGCGGCAGGAACAGGCCCTGGCCCACCAGCCAGTCGGCCTCGTGCGCGTCCTGGCCCAGCGCGTATTGCTTGACCAGCACGCCGAACACATCGCACAGCGACTCGTTGAGCGCGCCGGACTGGCCCTGGTAGGCCAGCGCCGCTTCGCTGTCGATGACACCATGGGTGAGTTCGTGGCCGACGATGTCGACCGCTACCGTGAAGCGGTTGAATACCTCGCCGTCGCCATCGCCGAACACCATCTGTGCGCCGTTCCAGAACGCGTTGTCGTATTCGTCGCCATAGTGCACGCTGCCCACCAGCGCCAGGCCGGCGCCGTCGATCGAATCGCGCTGGTAGACGTCGTGGAACAGCCTGTAGGTCGCGCCCAGGTGATCGTAGGCCTCATCGACCGCCGCATCGCCGCTGGCTCGCGCGCCCTCGGCGCGTACCAGCTTGCCGGGCAGCACGGTGGTATTGGCCGCGTCGTGCACGGCGCGCTGAGGCGCGCCGGCGTCGTGTCGCGCGCTGGCCGGCGACGCGTGAGCGCGCCGTGGCCGTGCCGCCATGTCGCGCAATCCGCGTTGTTGCTGGTCGATGATGAGCGTCTTGACCGCCGGCATGCTGACACGCGCGTCGGCATGTTGCGCCAGGCGGTCCAGGACATAAGGCGGGATCACGCCGATCAGGGGCGTGGACGCGGAAGGGCGCGGCATGGTCGGTCTCCCTGTGAGGTCGTGGCGGACACGGCGCGCGGGCCGGGCCCGGAGCAGGCTTCACGGTAGCAGATCAGAGGCGCGCGGACGTAACAGTGTGCGGCGCGATGCGAGGAACGATAAATGAATGCGCTCCGGATTGCGTCGCGCTAGTCGAACACGCCGGCCAGGACGTCGGCAACCACGCCGGTCGCGATGGCGATGAGGATCAGGTCGCTGCCGGCCACGCGCCATTCGTAGCCGGGATGCACGGGCAGGCGGGTCAGCATCGGGCCCGGCACCATCTTCTTGGCGATACCGGGCGGCAGCGGCTTGCCGCGCGCCAGATTCTTGCGGATGCCGGGCGGCAGCGCGCCGTAGCCGGTGGCGCCGGCCTGCACCGCGTAGCCGCGCGCGGTCGTGATGCTGATGCCGGCGGTGCTAAGGCTCACGCTGATGTTGGTATCGGCGTCTTTGCCGCCGCCCTTGTTCTTGCCGTTACCGTTGCCGTGGCCGGCATGGTCCGGTTTTCCGCGGTTTTCCGGGGGAGCCGACCAGGCCGGCGCAATAATGGCGGCACAGGCCAGGACGGTCATGAAAGCGGCGAAATGGCGGCGCATGTCGGGATCCTCGGGTTGTGGTTCGCGTAGGCTAGCGCAATGCTGGAACGCGCACCATCTCTATTGGCAAGTGGTTTTTCTCATTGCAACAACCGTAACCTTTCATGCTGCTGACTCGGGCTAGAATCGCTCGCTTCAATTCCGGGGGAAAAGCCAGATGCGATATTTCCTGATCTTGGTGGGGGCCGCCGCGGTCGCCTATTTGCTCGCGCGCGGCATTGCCGCCGTGCTCTCGGACCGTAAACGCAATAAATCAGAAAGGGACTGAAAGTGAAGCCGACCGACCTGCAAATCGTCAAGTCCGTGAAGCCGCGCAGCCTGAAGCTGGCCATCGGGACGGCCGTTTTGTTCGTGCTGATCCTGTGCCTGGCGTTCGGCGCCTGGTTCCAGGTGGACCAGGGCGAGCGTGGCGTGGTGCTGCGCAATGGCAAGCTGGTGCGCGTGTCGGAACCGGGCCTGGATTTCAAGACGCCATTCATTGACAACGTGATGATGGTGTCGGTGCGCGATCACACCTTCGTGTTCGAGAAGCTCGAGGCCTACAGCTACGACCAGCAGCCCGCCACGCTGCGGGTGTCGGTGACCTACCGCGTGCCGGCCGAGCACGTGGCCGAGCTGTATTCGGAGTACGGCACCATCAGCAATCTGCAGATGCGCGTGCTCGAGCGCAAGACCCCCGACGCGGTCAAGAACGTGTTCGGCCAGTACACCGCCGTGCGCGCCATCCAGGAACGCCAGAAGCTGGGCCTGGACGTCAACAACGCCGTGCACAAGACCATGGAGGGCGCGCCGGTGCAGGTGGTGGGTGTGCAGATCGAGGAAGTCGGTTTCTCGCAGGCCTACGAGCATTCGATCGAGCAGCGCATGCTGGCGCAAGTGCAGATCGAAACCACGCGCCAGCAGAAGGAAACGGCGATGATCAACGCCGAGATCCAGGTGGTCAAGGCCAAGGCCGAGGCCGACGCGCGCCGCCAGCAATTCACCGCCGAGGCCGACGGCATCCGCATGCGCGGCGAAGCCGAGGCCGCGTCGATCCGTGCCAAGGCCGAGGCCCTGGCCGCCAACACCAACCTGGTCAGCCTGAACGCGGTCGAGAAGTGGGACGGCGTGCTGCCCTCGACCCAGGTGCCGGGCGCGGCCCTGCCGTTCATCGGCATCAAATAGCGGCGGCGCTGCCGCCGGCCGGGGCGGCCGGCGGCTCGCGCCGCGCGAACGCCATCATGGCATCGCCCGACAGCGCCTTGCTGTAGAACCATCCCTGTACGATGATCTCGGCGCTGGATTCCAGCGCCGCCAGTTGTTCGCGCGTTTCCACGCCCTCGACGATGATCCGCAGGTCCAGGGCTTCGCAAAAGCGTAGCAGGCCGCTCATCACCTGCGCGGCGCGCTCGCTGCCCTGCGCCTGCACGAAGCTGCGGTCGATCTTGACGGCGTCGATCTCGAACTGATGCAGGTAGCTCAGGGCCGAATAGCCGGTGCCGAAGTCGTCTATATAGACCTGGCAGCCGATCGCGTGCAGCCTGTCGAAGGCGGTGTGCAGGGCCTGCGCGTCTTCCACCAGCGCGTCCTCGGTCAATTCCACCGAAACCTGGCCGCGGGCCTGCTCCAGCACCCTGGCGAGCTTGTCCAGGTACGAGGCAGATGTCAGCGTGCCGCTGGTGACGTTGATGGTCAGCGGCAAGGTGAAGCCCGCCTGGCGCCAGGCGTGGCATTGCAGCACGGCCTGCTTGGCCACCCACAGGTCCACTTCGCGCATCAGATCGGCCTGCGCCAGCCAGCGCAGGAATTCCAGCGGCGCCTGCTGCGCGCCTTCCGGGCCGGTGGCGCGCAGCAACGCCTCGCAGCCGGTGCACTGGCCGCTGCGCAGCGATACCTGCGGCTGGTATTCGAGATAGAAGTCGTATTCGCTGATGGCGCGAATGCGCGAGATTTCGGCGCTGCGGCGGGCGCGATTGGCGTAGGTGGAGACCACCGGGTCGTGCGCGAACAGCAGCGATTCTTCCTGCAGCCGCGGGAATGTGGTGTCGAGTGACTTGAAGTAGACCGTGGCGTCGGCCTTGCGTTGCCGTTCCAGCGCCACCACGAAGGGCGCATAGATGCAGGTGCCGAGCGCGATCAGGATCACCTGCAGCACGACGCCGCCGACATGGCCGCCCGCGCCGAGATAGGCATTGAGCAGCACGGGCGAGGTCAGCGGCAGCGTGACGCTGGCCGGTTCCATCCAGCCGGCGTGCACCACGGCCAGCGCGATCAGCACGTTGCACACCGGCGCCAGCACGAAGGGCAACAGCAGGCGCGGATTGAGAATCAGCGGCAGGCCGAACAGCAGAATCTCGTTGACGTTCAACAGCGATACCGGAATGCTGGCCAGCGCCAGCAGGCGCAGGGATTCGCTGCGCGAGAACAGCAGGATGGCGGCCACCAGCGACAACGTCGCGCCGGCGCCGCCGATGAAGACGAAGGCGCCCAGCAGGGTGCCGTTCAGGGCATACATGCCTTCGTAGCCCGCGGCGGCGCTGGCGGCGTTGAGTTGGGTGGCCTGGTCCAGCACGTCGATGACAGGCGACATCGCGTGGTAGCCGTGGATGCCGAAGAACCAGAAGAGCGAGTTAAGCGCCGCCGTCACCGGCCCGGTGGTGAAAGGGCTTTCGAGCGAGGCCAGGTCCAGCGGAATGTCGAACTGCGCCACGCCGGGGATGCGCAGCAGCGCCTGTACCGCCAGCACCACGGCGCCGGCGGTCAGCAGGCCGGGTATCACCATGTTGAGGGTGCCGCGCACGTTCTCGCCGATCAGCCCGTCCGGCGCCAGCCGGGTCCAGGGGCGCCGGTGCAGCAGGGCCAGCAGCGGCACGCAGCCCAGCGGCAGCAGCAGGGCGATGCACAGGATCAGGGTGGCGGCGGCGTGCGGATAGGGAGCGAGCAGGGCCGCGGCGATCACCACGTACGACAGGCATAGGAACGCCGCCGGCAGGTTGGGCACGCGGTAGCGGATCGACATCATGTAGCCGACCGAGGTGCCGACCAGCATCGGCATGATGGCGTTGAGCCTGTCGTGCACTTCCGCCAGTGTCTCGGCCACGGGGGCGGGCAGCCCCAATTGGCGAGCCAGCACCGACAGCACCAGGAACAACGCGGCCACCAGCAGGCATGGCATCGTCCAGAGCAGGCCTTCGCGGATGGCGCGCAGCGCGTTTGCGCCCGCCAGGGCCGCCAGCCGATCTTTCGGATAGCGCATGAAGCTCGATGTCGGCATACCGGTTCGCCCAGAATGGCCCCCTACCGAGGGAGGGCCTGCCCGGGGCGTGGGCGAGTCGCCGGCCCGGGGCTTGTAAGAATCCTTTGCCGCATCCTAGCGCCGGAGTTCCCGCTTTTGCAATCGCGTTTCGGAAAAATCCTAGGGATTCCCCTCTGTCAAGAATTGAAAAGCCGGCGCATCGTGCGCTTATCGGGACCAAGGCATCGCTATACGATCAATGGCGGTGCCCTGGCCTGACCAAGGCGGGAACGAGAGGGAGACAAGATGTCGCAGTTGGAGTGGGTGCCCGGCGACAGGATGCCGGAGCGGCAGGGCTATTACGAAACGCGCCTGGATACGGGCGGTACCGCGATCACGCTGTACAGCGTGCTGGGCTGGATGCCGGTCAAGACGCCCGGCAACATGGTGAGCTGGCGCGCATTGCCGCCGGCGGCCGAGCGGCAAGAGGCCGAGCGCCACATCCAGGAGTTGCGCGCGGCCCAGAGCCATGTGCCGATGGATTACTAGGCGAGCCGGAGAGCGGGGCACGCGAATGGGATAAGATAGTAACAATTCCCATTTAGATTGTTCGCGAGCGTGCCGTGTCCTCGACCGATTCCCTGCCCACCGACACCGTCTCGCGGATCTATCGCGAGCACCACGGCTGGCTGGCGGCCTGGCTGCGCGGGAAGCTCGGCAATTCCTTCGATGCCGCCGACCTGGCCCACGATACCTTCGTGCGCCTGATGGCGGCGAGGGTGCGGGCCGGCGGCGGCGACGAACCGCGCGCGCTGCTCACGCACATCGCCAAGGGGTTGGTGGTCGACCACTGGCGCCGCCGCGCGCTGGCGGATGCCTATCAGGCCGCGGCGGCGCAGTTGCCGGCGCGCGAGGTGCCGTCGCCGGAAGTGCGGGCGCTGATCCTGGAAACCCTTTACGCCATCGATGCCGTCCTGCGCACCCTGCCGGCAAGGACGCGCGAGATCTTCCTGTCATCCCAGTTCGACGGCATGGCATACGCCGAGATCGCGCGCGTGCAGCGCGTCTCGCTGGCCACGGTCAAGCGGCACATGCAGAAGGCGCTGACGGCCTGCCTCATCGCCTACCAGGCGGACGCATGAGGGCCAGTCCCGATCCCGCGCTGCTGCAAGAGGCCGCTGGCTGGCTGGTGCGATTCCAGTCCGAGACGCTGTCGGCCGCGGACCGGGCGGCCTTCGAGCGCTGGCGCGGCCGCAGTGCCGCGCACGCTGCTGCCTGGCGCCGGGTCGAAGACATGTTGCGCAGTTTTGGCCAGGTGCCCCCCGCGCTGGGCGCGCGCACGCTGCGGCGCCTGGACCGGCCTGCGCGGCGCCAGTTGTTGCGCGGCGTGGCCGGCCTGCTGCTGGCCGGCCCGGCGGCCTGGCTGGCCTGGCGCGAGCTGCCCTGGCGCGAATGGCGCGCCGATGCGCGCACGGCCACCGGCGAACAGCGGCGGATGCTGTTGGCCGACGGCACGCGACTGTGGTTGAACACCGCCACGGCGGTGGACATCCTGTACTCCGCGCAACAACGCCTGGTCTGGCTGCGGGCGGGCGAAATCCTGCTGGACACCGGCCAGGATCCCGCGCCGGCGCCACGGCCATTTCTGGTGCGAACCGCGCACGGCAGCGTGCGGGCGCTGGGCACGCGGTTCATGGTGCGCGACGAGGGCAAGGCCATCCGGGTCGCGGTCTTCGAGGACGCGGTCGAGATCCGTCCCACCGCTGCTTCGCGGCGGGTGTTGCGGGCCGGGCAGCAGGCGCGCTTCGACGCCGGCGGAGTCGGGCCGGAGCAGGCGGCGGATGCGTCGCTGGTGTCATGGGAGCACGGCATGCTGGCCGCGCACAACTGGCGCCTGGCCGAGCTGGTGGCGGAACTGGCGCGCTACCGGCGCGGGTTCCTGCGCTGCGATCCGGGCGTCGCCGGGTTGCGCGTGTCCGGCGCGTTTCCGTTGAACGATACGGACGCCAGCCTGCGCCTGCTGGCGCAGACCCTGCCGGTGCGGATCCGACAGGTCACGCCGTATTGGGTCACGGTTGCCGCGCGCTGACCGCCCGCCGGACCCACGTTACAAATCAATCGCGCGCATCCTGACACTTTTTCCGCCTTCGTCCGGTGTACCGGGTGAATCGTCACGGCCAGGCCGTGGCACCCCGCTTACGAAGGATCGTCCAATGGTTGCCCGTTCCCCCCGTTCTCCGTTCCGCCGCGCGCGGCCCCAGTCCGCGCCCACCCTGGCCTGCGCGCTCGGACTGGGCTTGGCCCTGCTGTTGCCGGCGCTGCCGCCGGCCGCCCTGGCCGCCGGC
>NZ_JCBANN010000099.1:0-11921 GCF_059761975.1 Achromobacter sp. 46006 | reverse complement strand
CAGCAGGACGCTGCCGCCCCCGCGGCGGGCGCCGCCGCGGCCAAGCCCGCCCCGCGCGGGCCGCTGGCGCAACTGGCGGCATACCTGGCCTACCCCGGCGCGCCCGGCGACGAGGCCGACGCCCTGGCCGCGCAGGCGCGCCGCGACGCCTACCCCGACCTGCCGGTACTGGACGAACTGCGCCTGATCTGGTCCGGCCTGAGCGCCGACCGGCAAGTGCGCCAATCCCAGGAGCAGGTGCACAAGAACGCCGGTCCGCTCAATTCCAATCAGTTGGTGCACCGTGCGCTGTCGCTGATGCGCGAACTGTCGCCGGGGTACCTGCAGCAGTTCGTGGCGTACACCGAGGCGCTGGCCTGGATGGAACAGGTCACCGCGGCCGCGCCGCCCGTCAAGGAAGCTCCGCGTGCGGGACCCGCCAAAAAGCGGGGCCGCGCCAAGAGCCGCTGACACACGGCGCTGGCTGCGGCCACCACGGCCGCGGACCCCGGAGAGCACACCGGACGCAGCCGCTCAGAAGCGGAAGGTCATGGTCACCCCGCCCTGGATGGCGCGCAGCCCCTGGCCGCCCTGCCGCCGCGTCGCGATCGCCGACACCCTAAGGCGCTCGGTCAAATGTCCGTCTACACCCGCCTTCAATTCGACCACGTTCCGGCTACCCTGGATCGTGGCGCCGACGCCGTCCAGCATCACGCCATATCGTTTGGACGCGTGCAGCCAATTCGCTTCCAGGAAGGTCTCGAATGCGCCCGTGGTGCCAGGGCCCCACGACTGACGGCCGCTACTCACCGACAAACGCGCGCCCAGGCGCGTCTGCACGTTGTTGGCGCCCATGCCTTGCACGCGCGTGCCGGTGTGCTCCGTGTGATCGGCGGCTTTCACGCCGGACCACAACACCTGCGCCTGTGGCCGGAAGCGGAAACGGTTCTCCGTGCCGCCGTCCGAGGTATATGAACCGACCTCCAGCAGCAAGCCCGACTCCAGGGACGCGGTGACACCCCGGCTTTGGTACGTCTCCTTGGCCAACCCATCGCCCGCGACCGTATTGTCGAACCGGTTATAGAGCGCCCAGCCGTCCACGTACAGGCCGCGACGCGTCAGCGCATCCTGATACCAGGTACCGTACAGGCCCGCGCTGTAGCCTTCGACCGCGCCGCGCGACTGATAGCCAGACAGGCGGCTACGGGTCTTGCTGTGCTGATTGCCGTAGCCGGCCATGACGCCCAGGCGCCAACCGTCCTTGCCCGTGAACGTGCCGCCTGCGATGGCGCTGCCCATCTGCAGCACGCTACGGTCGGCCGTGAAGTGATTCTGCCCATCCGACATGTTCCCGTGGCTGCGTCCGGCGGCCGTTCTGGCCCACGCGTGCCGGCGCGCCCCCGTCACAGGGTCGAACGATTCACCACTTTCACGGTCGCTCAGGCTCGTGTTGAACAGCACGCTCGCGGCAGCGAGGTTGCTGGCATAGCTGCCGATTTCGGGGCGGAAGACATGGACCGCGTTGGCATTGCCCTCGGAATTGCCGCCTGGCGGCGTATCGACGGGTGCGTCGGGAAGGTCGGCCTTGTCATCGACCGGAAGATCGGTGGGGTCGGCCGTGTCCGCGCCAGGCGGGGGATCGGCGGGGTCCGCGCCATCGTCAGCCGGGGGAACCTCCGGATCCTGCGCGCCACCATCGACCGGGGGAACCTCGGGATCCTGAGCGCCATCGTCAACCGGGGGGAGCTCCGGAACCTGCGCGCCATCATCGCTCGGGGGCACCTCGGGGACCTGGGCCCCGTCGTCAACCGGGGGGAACTCCGGGACTTGCGCACCGTCGTCGGCCGGAGGAACGTCGGGGTTCTCCGTGGGAGGTTCGGGGTTCTCCGTGGGAGGTTCGGGGTTCTCCGTGGGAGGTTCGGGCGTCATATCCAGGCTGGTCAGGTACCAACTGTTCGGGCTATTCCCGGAAGCCGATCCTTTTCTCAGGAAATAGTCGTAGGCGCCGGCCGCGATGCGGCCGCGTTGCACGAAGGCGTCTTCCGTGGACACGGCCGTGCGGATCAGTTCGATCCCTTCCACCGTTTGCGCGCCAGCGCCGCCCTCGTTGGCCACGGTGACGTACGTGGTGCCGCTCGCCGCGCCGCCGATGATCAGCTTGTCCGTGACGCTGTCATCGCCGCCCAGCACCGCGCCGAACGAAACGGTGCCGCCATCGCCCACCCAATCGCCAGCCTGGGTATAGACCTGACCCGCGCAATCGGCACATGTATTGAGCACCAGCATGCCGCTGTGCTTCATGTTTCCGGCGACCGTCAGGCCGGCCATCGATACGGGCGCGCCCAGGTCGTTGAACAGGATGACGCCGCTGTTATCCAGTTGCGAGATGATCTGGCTGTAGCCGCCCAGATTCAGGCTGGCGTCGCGCGCGATCATCACGCCCGCGGTTCGCGCGAATGCGTTGACGACGCCGGTTTTCAGCGTGCCGGCCTCGACGCGGGTGGTGCCGGAATAGGTATTCGCGCCGCCCAGAGTCAGCGTATTGGTGCCATTCTTGACCAGGGCCCCCGTGCCGGAAACCAGCCTTCCATACGTCACATCATCGCCGCGCTCAAACGCCAGGATGCCATGATTGACGATGTCGCCCGCCAGGGAACCGGTATTGCCGCCGTCGCCAATGCGCAGCGTGCCGGCTTCGACGGTTGTCAGGCCGGTGTAGGTGCTGTTGCCGGTCAGGGTCAGCGTGCCGGTACCCTTGTGGGTGACCGCGCCGCTGCCTGAAATGACACCCGCGTAGGCCGCCGCGTCGCCACGCTCGAAGACCAGCGTGGCGTCGTTGGCGATGTCGCCCGCCACGGCCCCGGCCGTGCCGCCGTCGCCAATGCGCAACGTGCCGGCTTCGATGCGGGTCGGGCCGCTGTAGGTGCTGTTGCCGGTCAGGGTCAGCGTGCCGGTTCCCTTGTGGATGACCGTGCCGCTGCCTGAAATGACGCCCGCGTAGCTCACCGCGTCGCCACGCTCGAAGACCAGCGCGGCGTCGTTGGCGATGTCGCCCGCCACGGCCCCGGCCGTACCGCCGTTGCCGACGCGCAGTGTGCCGGCTTCGATGCGGGTCGGGCCGCTGTAGGTGCTGTTGCCGGTCAGGGTCAGCGTGTTGCTCCCCTTCTTGGTGACCGTGCCGCTGCCGGAAATGACGCCCGCGTAGCTCACCGCGTCGCCACGCTCGAAGACCAGCGCGGCGTCGTTGGCGATGTCGCCCGCCACGGCCCCGGCCGTGCCGCCATCGCCAATGCGCAGCGTGCCGGCTTCGATGCGGGTCAAGCCGCCGTAGGTGCTGTTGCCGGTCAGGGTCAGCGTGCCGGTTCCCTTGTTGATGACCGTGCCGCTGCCGGAAATGACGCCCGCGTACCTCACCGCGTCGCCACGCTCGAAGACCAGCGTGGCGTCGTTGGCGATGTCGCCCGCCACGGCCCCGGCCGTGCCGCCATCGCCAATGCGAAGCGTGCCGGCTTCGATGGAGGTCAGGCCGGTGTAGAGGTTGTTGCCGGTCAGGGTCAGCGTGCCGGCGCCTCGCTTGGCGACCGTGCCCGCGCCGGCAATGACACCCGCGTGCGCTGCCGCGTCGCCGCGGTCGAACACCAGCGAGGCATGGTTGAGAATATCGCCCGTGACGGAGCCGCTGACGCCGCCATCGCCAATGCGCAAGACGCCGGCTTCTATGGAGGTCAGGCCGGTGTAGACGTTGTTGCCGGTCAGGGTCAACGTGCCGGCGCCGCGCTTGGCCACCGTGCCCTCGCCGGCAATGACGCCCGCGTGCGCCGCCGCGTCGGCGCGGTCGAAGACCAGCGCGGCATGGTTGAGGATATCGCCCGCGACGGAGCCGCTGACGCCGCCGTCGCCGATACGCAGCGTGCCGGCGGCGATCGTGGTGCCGCCGGTGTAAGTGCCAGCGCCCGTCAGCGTCAGCGTACCCGTGCCCTGCTTGGTCAGGCTCCGGCCATCCCAGCCCGTGGCGCCATTGGCGGCCATGTCATGCAAGTCGGCGTCGACGGTGTCCGCCACGCCCGGATCGAGCGTGAACGTGCCGTGCGCCTGGCCGCTCTCGTCCAGCCAGCTCAGGTCATAGGTGGCCAGATAGCGCATCAGGTCCTCGGACTTGCTGGCGGCCAATGTCAGGTAGTCGACCTTTCTTTCGTAGCCGTCGAAGATCACCCGCGCAAAGTCGCCCTCGATGCCGCCGTCTGTTTCGAACAACGACACGCTGCGCCGGATCTGGTCGGCGATGCCGGACACAAAGAGAGTGACGTCGGCGCCGAGGATCACCTTGCCCGCGGTCAGGCTGACGGCGGGCACCGGGTTGCGCAGCGCGTCGCGCAGCATCAGCGCCGAGCCGTCCCGCAGGGATGCCGTTCCGGCCAGATTCACCGCGACGGGCGTATGAACGTCCAGCGTCGCCCCGCTGGCCACGGTCATGGCGCCGCCCAGCGTGTTGGCCGTGGCGGACACGCCATCGCCGAACTTCAGGGTTCCGGCGGTGACCCTGGTGTCGCCGCCATACGTATTGGCGCCCGTCAGGGTCAGCACCTCGGCGCCGTTCTTGACGAGCGCCCCGGCGCCGGACATGGCGCTGGAGTACGTCACCGCGTCGCTGCGATCGAAGATCACCGTGGCGGCGCTGGCGATATCGCCGGTCACGAACCCGGTCGTGCCGCCGTTGCCGATGCGCAGCGTGCCGCCTTCGAGCGTGGTCAGGCCGGTATAAGTGTTGTTGCCCGTCAGGGTCAGCGTGTTGGTCCCCTTCTTGGTAACCGTGCCCTCGCCGGAAATGGCGCCCGCGTAGGTCACCGCGCCGCTGCGGTCGTAGACCAGCTCGGCATGGGTGACGATATCGCCTCTTACCGCGCCGGTCGCGCCGCCGTCGCCGATGCGCAGCGTGCCGGCGTTGATCGTCGTCACGCCCGTGTAGGTGTTGCCCCCGGTCAGGGTGAGGACATTGTCGCCGTCCTTGGCGACCCTGCCCCCGCCGGAGATGACGCCCGCGTAGGTCACTGGATCGCTGCGATCGAAGGCCAGCGCGGCGTTGTTGAGGATATTGCCCGCGATGGAGCCGGTGACGCCGCCGTCGCCCAGCCGCAGCGTGCCAGCGACCAGGGCGGTCCTGCCGGTGTAGGTATGGTCGCCGGTCAGGGTCAGCGTGCCGTCGCCGCGAGGGCTGGCGTCCACGGTATAGCCCTTGTAGACCTCACCCGTGCCGGAAATCACGCCGTCATACGTCGCGTCATCGCTGCGCACGAAGAACAGCTTGCCGCCATCGTTGACGATATCCCCCGCCACGGAACCAGAGGTGCCGTTGTAGCCCACGAACAGCGTGCTGTCGCGGTTGCTGATGCGCGTGCCGCCGGTGTAGGTGTTGTCGCCGGTCAGGATCAGCATGCCGTTCGTGAGCGTGACCGAACCCGAACCCGAAATCACGTTGTCGTAGGTGCCCCGCCAGGTGCGGCCGTGGTCGAAATGCAGCGCGGCGTCACCGGACAACAGGACCGGACCGGCCACGGAACCGGTGAGGCCGCCGTCGCCCAGGCGCAGCACGCCCCCTTCGACGAGGGTCTGGCCCGAGTGGGTGTTCTCGCCGGTCAGGGTCAGCGTGTTGGTCCCTCGCTTGGTGACCGTGCCCACGCCGGAAATGATGCCCGCGTAGGATGCCGCATCGGCGCGGTCGAAGACCAGCGCGGCGCTGTTGAGGACATTGCCCGCCAGGGAACCGGTGGCGCCGCCATCACCGATCCGCAGCGTGCCGGCGATGACGGTGGTTCTGCCGGTGTAGGTGTGATCGCCGGTCAGCGTCAGCGTGCCGGCCCCGTACTGCACCCCGTCATCGAAGGTATAGCCCTTGAAAACGCTGCCCGTGCCGGAAATCACGCCGTCATAGGTGACGTCGTCGCCGCGGGCGAAGAACAACTGGCCGCCATCGTTGAAGATATCGCCCGCCACCGAACCGGTTGCGCCGCCGTCGCCGATCCGCAGCGTGCTGCCCAGGATCCTGGTGCCGCCGGTATAGGTGTTCGCGCCGGTCAAGGTCAGCGTGCCGCTGCCGGCCTGCGTCACGACGCCGCCGCCGGAGATCACGCCCGGGTATGTCAGCCCATTGCCGCGGTCGAAAACCACCTCGCCGCGATTGACGATGTCGCCATTCACCGAGCCGGTGCCGCCGCCATAACCCACGCGCAGCGTGCCTGCTTCGACGGTGGTCAGGCCAAAATAGCTGTTGTCGCCGCTCAGGATCAAGGTGCCCGCGCCCCGTTTGGTCAGGCTGTTGCCATCCCAGTCGCCGCTGGCTCGCATCCGCCTCAAGGTCGCGCCAACGTCGAATTCCTCGTCCGCGCCGAGCAGGAACGTGCCGTGCGCCCTGGCCGGCGTATCGAACCAGGAGAGCTGGTAACTCGCCAGGTAGCTTCTGCCGTCGTCGGATTTGCGGGTGCGCAGCGTCAGGAAATCCGTGATACGCACGCCCGGGGCCGCTGGGTCACCGTCGTCGGCCTTGCCTCCAATGAAGACGTGGGCGAAATCACCCTGGATCACGCCGTCGGTGGCGCTGAACAGCGCGGTGTCGGTCGCGCTCGCGGCCGCGACGCCGGACAGATTGAAGGTGACCCCATTGCCGATGGTCACGGCCTTGACCCGCCAGCTTTCCGGCGGCTCGCCTTCCGCTGCGCGCGCCGTTGTGATGGACAGGGACGCGCCGTCGTTCAGGACGGCGGCCCCGGCCATGTCGACCGTTGCCGGCGTATGGATGGCCAGCGTGGCTCCGCCAGCCACGGTGATGCCGCCGCCCAGCGTATTGGCGGCGCCGAGGGCCCGGCCGAATTCCAGCGTGCCGGCGCCGACCGTGGTGTCGCCGTCGTAGGTATTGGCGCCGGCCAGATTCACCGCGTCGGCGCCGATCTTGCTGACCGCCCCGGGGCCGGAAATGACGCCCGTGTACGTCAGCGCGTTGCCGCGATCAAAGACCAATGTGCCGGCATTGGCGATATCGCCGGCCAGCGATCCGGTCGCGCCGCCGTTGCCGATGCGCAGCGCGCCGCCCTCGATCGTGGTCGGGCCGGTATAGGTGTTGTCGCCGGTCAGGATCAGCGTGTTGGTGCCCTTCTTGATCATCGCCCCCTCGCCGGAGATGACGCCGGCGTAGGCCGCCGTGTCGCCGCGATCGAAGACCAGCGTGGCCTGGTTGGCGATATCGCCCGCCACAACGCCGGTCGTGCCGCCAGCGCCGATACGCAGCGTGCCGGCGTCGACGGAGGTCAGGCCGGTGTAGGTGTTGTTGCCGGTCAGGGTCAACGTGCCGGCGCCTTGCTTGGTGACGGTGCCCACGCCGGATATGCCCCCCGCGTGGAGCACTTCATTGCCGCGATCGAAGACCAGCGCGGCATTGTTGCGGATGTTTCCTGTGACGGAACCGGTCAGGCCGCCGTCGCCGATCCGAAGCGTGCCGGCCGCAACCGTGGTGCCGCCGGTGTAGGTGCTGTCGCCCGTCAGCGTCAGCGCGCCCGTTCCGCGCTTGGTCAGGCTCCTGCCGTCCCAGCCGCTGGCGCCATTGGCGGCCATGTCATGCAGGTCGGCGCCAATGGTGTCGGACAGGTCGGCACCGACGGTGAACGTGCCGTGGGACCGGCCGCTGCTGTCCAGCCAGGTCAGGTCATAGTCCGCCAGATAACGCGTCTGGTCCTCGGACTTCCTGGTGGTCAAGGTCAGGTAATCGACCCGTCTTTCATATCCGTCCGACAGCAGCCGGGCGAAGTCGCCCTCGATGCCGCCGGCCGCGCTGAACAGCGGCGCGTCGCGCAAGATCCGGTGAGCGATGCCGGACAGCGAGAGCGTGACGTCCTGGCCGAGGAAAACCTTGCCGGCGCTGAAGCTGGCGGCGGGCGTCTCTCTTTGCAGCGCGCCGCGCAGGACCAAGGCCGAACCGTCATGCAGCGTGACATTTCCATCCAGCCCGAGGGGATTGCCCGCAAATCCGACTTCGGCCCCCGTCCCGACGTCCAGGCCGCCGGTTACCCGGACGGATTCGTCGCCGCTGTTGAGAATGGACAATTTTGGCGGGGTGAGCGTCTTGTCGTCATGCGACAGTACGATATCGCCTTCGATGCCTCCGCCAGGCTCGAGCTTGACTTGCCTGGCGCCGCCGGTCAGGCGGATGGCGACCCCGTCGGTGCCGTCTTCCGCCATCGGGACATCGGCCGGCGCCCCCTCTTCCTCGGAGCCGGAGGCCAGCACATCCGGAACCGCTCCGGCGAACGCCAGGACGGCACACAGCGCGGCGGTCGTCGCGTGCAGGCGGAACGGCGTACATGCGGCGTGACCGGGCATGCCGGTCAATGCGGCCGAGTCCCCTACCCGTTCCGTCGCGCCCGCAGCCGATTTTTGTCTTCCGCGCTTGTTTTTGTTCGAGATGCGGCGGGACGAGGGCCCCTTTCGAAATAGGGTCATGACTACTACCTGTACGTGCGCCAGCCGCCGCGGTCCACGGCGGCTGGCGCGATTCTTCCGGGAATGAAAAGCGGACGCGGCGCCGACGGGCAGACGCCTCAAGAATTCTAGGTAGGGGGAGCGGGATAAAACGAGGGAGCGGCCAGGAGTTATTTATACGTTTGGCGGAACCGCCAACGTATCTGCACGGCGCAAACGCCATGATGCGGCCGACCGCCGCAAGGGCCGACCGCTGCACGCGATTATAGAGACTGGCGCGGACGCCGGCCGGGACAGACGCCCGGCCGCTGCACTCACACGTCGCCCGCCTGGCGCGGCAACCAGGCGCCATGAAAACCCGCCGGAATCCGGCGCGGCAGGCGCACCGTGGCCACCGGCCCGGCGCCGATGTCGCGCCCGTCCAGCACCACCACGTCGCTGCGGTCGCCCTCCCGCCGGTAGACGCATACCAGCACCCAACCGTCATCCTCGTGCCGCGCGCCGGGGCGCGGGACGAACACCGGCTCGCTGTTCTGGTCGCCCGGCGGCACCGAATACATCTGCCGCGCGCCCGTCTCCAGGTCGTAGCGCACCACCCCGCGCATCTCGCGGTTATTGGGTTGATGCACCGCATAGGCGTAGCGGCAGGCATGGCCGGTGCGGCTTTCGTTGATGCGCGGCAATTCGATGCCGGCGTCATCGAGCGCGCGTTCGCTGACACGCCCGCCGGCGAGGTCGATCACGTAGCGCCACAGCACGCCCAGCGGGTTTTCCTCGAAAGCGGCGCCGTCGGGCGCCAGCCGCAGGTAATGCGGATAGCGCACTACGTCCAGCACCAGCGTGGCCTCATCGGCGTCATAGGCGTTGACCACGTGCTGGATGAAACACGGCGCCACCTCGAACCAGCGCACCGGCCCGCCGTGGCGCGCGATCACGCCCAGGCGCGATTGCCGTTCGTCGTGCCAGCGCAGCGGCATGCGGTGGCCGCGCGACAACATGGAGAAGTCGTACGCCACGTTCAGGTCCAGCAGGATGCTGTGGCGGGCGGTGATGGCCATGTCGTGCATCATCGACGGCCCGGGCACCTCGATCTCCTGGTCCAGCAGCGGCCGGCCGTCGGCGCCTGTCACGCCATAGCGCAGCCAGGGGCGCTCCCAGTGGGCGCGAAAGCTCATCAGCTCGCCTGTGACGGGATCGATCTTGGGATGCGCGGTCATGCCGGCCGCCAGGCCGGGATGGCGGCGGCTGGCGCCCAGGAAGTCGAGGTCCGCCGTCATCGCCAGCGGCGCGCCGCCTTCGGCCAGCGCCAGGGTCTCGCCGGCGTGGCGCAGCACGTTGACGTTGGGGTTGGTGTCCGGCAGGCCGGCGGCGTCGGCGGGCGCGTACTCGCGCGCCCAGAGACGGCTGCGGGCCCAGCGGTTGCGGTATGCGGCGGCACGGCCATCGCGCAGGACAATCGCGTGCAGCATCGCCGCCTGCGGCCACCACGACAGCACGTCATTGCCCTCGAAGCGCCCACGCAACGGATTGGGGCCGTTGCGCACCAGCGTGCCATCCAGGCCGGCCGGCAGCGCGCCGTCCACCGGCAGGTCGGTCAGGTCGATTTCGTCGGCCAGCGGCGCGGTGGCGCCGGTGTTCAGGTCGAATACGGTCATGCTTGCGTCCTTCTTGGTTGTGGAAGGGCACAATTTTTACCCGGATTAAATTAATCCGTCAATATTACCCGGATTAAATTTTAAAGCCCGCCAGCGCAAACGCGGCCCGGCCTGGCGCGGCCCGACCTGCGCGGCCCGACCGATTTGCAGGCAGCCCCAGCGTTGCGATACCATACGTTTCATATACAAATCATATATGGAATACTCACCATGGGCATCGTCAAGATTTCCGAGCAGATGCACGAAAACCTGCGCGTGGCCAGCGGCGCGCTCAGCCGCTCGATCAACGCGCAGGCCGAACACTGGATGCGCATCGGCATGCTGTCCGAGCTCTACCCCGAATTGCGCCACGCCGACATCTGCCAACTGCTGATCCGCATCGAGCAGGCCGAAGGCTTCAGCATCGCCGCCCTGTCCCAGGGACAGATCCCCGCCGGCCAGCAGGAGGCCGCGTAAATGGCGCACAAGGTTTCCATCAAGTCCGCCGCCGACATCGCCATGGCCCGGCGCGCCGGCGCCCTGGCGGCGGAAGTGCTGCACATGATCGCCGAGCACGTGCGCCCCGGCGTCACCACCGACGAACTCGACCGCATCTGCCACGACTACATCGTCAACGTGCAGAAGGCGATCCCGGCCAACGTCGGCTACCACGGCTTTCCCAAGACCATCTGTGCCTCGGCCAACCACGTGATCTGCCACGGCATCCCGTCGGCCAAGGTGCTCAAGAACGGCGACATCCTCAACATCGACGTGGCCGTCATCAAGGACGGCTGGTTCGGCGACACCAGCCGCATGTACTTCGTCGGCCAGCCCAGCCCGCTGGCGCGGCGGCTGGTCAACACCACCTACGAAGCCATGCGCGCGGGCATCATGGCGGTCAGGCCCGGCGCCACGCTGGGCGACGTCGGCCACGCCATCCAGACGGTGGCGCACCGCGAGCACTTCAGCATCGTGCGCGAATACTGTGGCCACGGCATTGGCCAGATCTATCACGACGAACCGCAGGTGCTGCACTATGGCCGCCCCGGCGAGGGCCTGGTGCTGCAGCCGGGCATGATGTTCACCATCGAGCCCATGATCAACGCCGGCAAGCCGCAGACCAAGCAGTTGCCCGACGGCTGGACCGTGGTCACCAAGGACCGCTCGCTGTCGGCCCAATGGGAACACATGGTGGTCGTCACCGACACCGGCTACGAGGTCCTGACCCCTTGGCCGGACGGCTTCGGCGACTATCCACCGATTCCCTGACGCCGCCGGCCGGCGACGGCAATTAACGGAGTGCAACACGCGCGGGGCCCGGCCATGATCGGGCCCTTGCCGTTTGCGCGGCGCCACCGCCCCTCACGCCATGCCCGCCCTGCCCCCGGCCTTTCGCCGGCTCGCCAGTTCCAACCTGGCCGCCCAATTTTCCGAACAGATCGCGCTGGCGGCGGCGCCGCTGCTGGCGGTGCTGGCGCTGGGCGCCACCGCCGCCCAGACCGGCTACCTGCAGACCGCGCAGACCCTGCCTTTCCTGCTGCTGTCGCTGCCCGCCGGCGTGCTGGCCGATCGCCTGCCGCGCCGTACCCTGATGGCCAGCGCCGAATGCGTGCGCGCCGCCAGCCTGCTGGCGCTGCTGGCCCTGCTGGCGCTGGACGGCTTGAGCCTGGGCTGGCTGGCGGCGCTGGGCCTGTTGGGCGCGGTCGGCACCGTGGCCTACAACGTGGCCGCGCCGGCGCTGGTGCCGACCCTGGTCGCCGCGCCGGCCCTGGGCCAGGCCAACCGCTGGCTGGAACTGGCGCGCAGCGCGGCCTTCTCGGCCGGGCCGGCGCTGGGCGGGGC
>NZ_JCBANN010000098.1:0-12355 GCF_059761975.1 Achromobacter sp. 46006 | reverse complement strand
GCCCGCCCCTGTCGGGGCGGCGCGCCCGGCCGCCGCCGGATCAGTGGCGGATGGCGATGGTCTTCAGGGTGGTGAAGCCGTACAGCGCCTCGAAGCCCTTTTCACGGCCGTAGCCCGACTGGCGCGAACCGCCGAACGGCAGTTCCACGCCGCCGCCGGCGCCGTAGTTGTTGACGAACACCTGGCCGGCGCGCAGCTTGCGCGCCAGGCGCAGCTGGCGGCCGCCATCGCGGGTCCAGACGCCGGCCACCAGGCCATAGAGCGTGCCGTTGGCGATTTCCAGCGCCTCTTCCTCGGTGTCGAACACCATGGCGGCCAGCACCGGGCCGAACACTTCTTCCTGCGCCAGGCGGCTCTTGGGCGGCACGTCGCGGAACAGCACCGGCGGCTGGTAGAAGCCGGCATCGGGCGCGCCGTCCTTGAGCTTGCCGCGCGCGGCAACCTTCAGGCCCTCGGCTTCGGCCTCGGCCAGGAACGCGCGCACGCGATCGTGCTGGCGGGCGCTGATCAGCGGGCCAACGTCCAGGTCCTGCGCGGCCGGGCCGGTGACGGTGGCCGAGAACGCCTCGCCCAGGCGCGCCAGCACTTGCTCGTAGACGCCGCGCTGGATCAGCACGCGGCTGCCGGCCGAGCAGGTCTGGCCGGCATTCTGGATGATGGCGGCCAGCAGCACCGGCATGGCGGCGTCCAGGTCGGCGTCGTCGAACACGATCTGCGGCGACTTGCCGCCCAGCTCCAGCGTCACCGGCACGTGGTTCTCGGCGGCGGCGTGCGCCACCATCTTGCCGGTCTGCGGCGAGCCGGTGAACGAGATGTGGTCGATGCCCGGGTGCGCCGACAATGCGGCGCCGGCCTCGTGGCCATAGCCAGTGCAGATGTTCAGCGCGCCGGCGGGCAGGCCCACCTCGGCGGCGATCTCGGCCAGCTTGAGCAGCGACAGGCAGGCGTCCTCGGCCGGCTTGACCACGCAGGCGTTGCCCGCGGCCAGCGCGGCGCCGACGCTGCGGCCGAAGATCTGGAGCGGATAGTTCCACGGCACGATGTGGCCGGTGACGCCATGCGCCTCGCGCACGGTCAGCACGGTGAAGCCGGGGGTGTAGGGAATGGTCTCGCCATGCAGCTTGTCGACCGCGCCGGCGTAGAACTCGAAATAGCGCGCCACGGCGGCGGCATCGGCGCGCGCCTGCTTGATCGGCTTGCCGGTGTCGGCCGATTCCAGCTGCGCCAGTTCCTCCTGGCGCTCCAGCAGCGCGAAGGCGATGCGCATCAGCAGGCGGCTGCGGGCGGCCGGGGCCATCTGGCCCCACTCGCCCTCGAAGGCCGCGCGCGCGGCGGCCACGGCGCGGTCCACGTCCGCCTCGCCCGAACGCGCGATGGCTTCGAACACCTTGCCATCGGACGGGTTCAGGACGGGGATGGTCTCGCCGCTGGCGGCGGGCACCCATTGGTTGGCGATAAAGTTCTTCTGAGTCACGGTGTGCGGGGTAAAGTAGCGGCCGGATGGCCGGTTGCGGAACGCGCGCGGATGCAGGGTCTCCCGGCGCGCCAGGGGAAACCGGATCGCGCCGCCCGGGCGTCGATGGCGCGCGGTGTGGTTATGGGATGTAGCGGATTCAGGCAAGGTAAGGGAGGCCCCCATTATTTGTCAATTGGATTGACAGCTTTCGTCCCAAGCTTCAGGATATTTTTCATCCGATTCGGGTTATCCCTAGGATCTGAAAGCCAGCATGGTGTCCTTCCCTCGGCGGGACGCCCGGTTCGATTTGTCATGACAGAAAACAAACCAGGCGTGCGCGCCACAGGAGCAAGGCCATGAGCAAACTGCGCGACCCGCAGTTGGACAAGCTGCTTACCGCGGCCAGCCGGCCGCGGCCGGAACTGGACGTGCTGGCCGAAGTGGCCTCGGGCCTGGGCTACGTGCGCGCCGAACGCTTCGCCGAACGGGTCTACGAAAGCCTGTTCTACGCCATTGCCACGGGCAAGATCGCGCCGGGCGCCAAGCTGCCGACCGAACTGGAACTGGCCGCACTGTTCGAGGTGTCGCGGCCAGTGGTGCGGCAGGCGCTGGATCGGCTGCGCGAGGATCAACTGGTCGAGTCGGTGCGCGGATCGGGCAGCTACGTGCGGTCCAAGCCCGACCTGATGGGCGGCATGCCAGCGGTCGATCCGGCGCGCCGCGTCGGCCACATCCTGGAAGGCCTGGAACTGCGCAGAGTGATCGAACCGGAATGCGCCTACCTGGCCGCCCTGCGCCGTACCGACGACGATCTGCGCGAGATGGACCGCATGCTGGCTGGCTACGAGGCCGCCGATGCCGCCGGCGCCATCGCCCATCACCACGACTACGGCTTTCACCGCGCCATCGCCGCCGCCACCGGCAACCAGCGCTTCGTGCAGGTGCTCAAATCGCTGGAGTACGACGTCAGCCATGCCGTCAACATGATGCGCCACCTGGTCCACAGCGAACCCTGGAAGCGCACCCGCGCCGCGATCGACGAACACCGCCAGATCTACCGCCTGATCCGCGACCAGGACGCCGAAGGCGCGCGCCACATCATGCGCTCCCATATCGAAAAGGCCCGCAGCCGCATGCTCAACAGCGGCTCGGAACATTGAACCGGGGCCGGCATTGCCCTGCCCGCGCGGCGGCCCCGCTGCGGCTCATGCCGCCCGGCCCAGCCGCATTTTTGACTCGACTCACCGCCTGATTTCCCGCCCGATTCGCCAACATGCCTAGCCACCCCCTCCCCCTGGATCAGCAACTCGTCATCGTCAGCGGCGCCAGCCGCGGCCTGGGCGCGGCCATCGCGCGCGCCTTCCTGCGCGAAGGCGCGCGCGTCGTCATCAACTACCTGAACAGCGAAGCCGCGGCGCGAGAGCTGGCCGCCACCGCCCCGGACCGCGCGCTGGCCGTGCGGGCGGACGTGCGCGACGCCGAGGCCGTGGCCGCCATGGTGGCGCGCGCCAGCGAGCATTTCGGCCGGCCGGTCGGCACCGTGGTCAACAACGCCCTGCCCGCCTTCCAATTCGACGGCGACGCCCGCCCCCACGCCGACACGCTCGACTGGGCGCGCATGAACGCGCAACTGGAGGGCAGCGTGCGCGCCGCCCTCAACACCACGCAGGCCGTGCTGCCGTCGATGCGCGCCGCTGGCGGCGGCCGCATCATCAACGTCGGCACCAACCTGGTCCAGAACCCGGTGGTGCCCTATCACGATTACACCGCCGCCAAGGCCGCGCTGCTGGCGTTCACGCGCACGCTGTCGCACGAGTTGGGCGCCGACGGCATCACCGTCAACATGGTGTCCGGCGGCCTGCTGCGCACCACCGACGCCTCGGCCGCCACGCCTGCGGCGGTGTTCGACCTGATCGCCGCCAGCACGCCGCTGCGCGAAGTGACCACGCCGGAACAGTTCGCCGACGCCGTGCTGTTTTTCGCCAGCCCGTGGTCGCGCGCGGTGACGGGGCAGAATTTGATTGTGGATGGCGGGTTGGTGAAGGGGTGATGCGGCAGCGTGGCGTCGACGAATGTCGCTAATGCGAGGGCGCCTCGCTGCCGACACCAAGGCGCTGATCCAGGACGCGGAAATAGGGCCGTTGGCCCCAGGCGGCACGATCGCCGATCACATAGAGCCGGGCCTTGGCCCGGCTGACCGCCACATTGAGCAGGTTGGGGCTTTGCGCAGCCCAATCCTTGGCCCCCGGGCGCTGCGGATTGCCGCCCAGCACCAGGATGACGACTTCGGCCTCCTTGCCCTGGGTCGTATGCACCGTCCCGGTCTTGGCAGGATCGAGCCCAAGCATCCTGGCCATCGCGCGCAGTTGCGTAGCCGCATCCTTGAACGGCGAGATCAGGAAAATGTCCTTGGACGCGACCTGATGCTCAGCCTGTAAGGATCGCAACAGCTTCCTGGCAGCCTCCCCTTCCTCGGGCACCCAGTTGCCCGCACTGGTTTGCACGCGTACGTCGATCCAATGGCAATGCGGCCACGAATGGGTGGACGGCGACTTTCCTTGAACCATCAGCCCGTCATAAGCAATGTCGTTGCTGACGGAGAACATCGGATCGTCGCAACGGCGATGTACACGCAGAGGCGAGCCGACCCAGACTTTCCCGTTTTCCTTGCCCGGCAGCCAGGTGCCCATCGACATGCTCTGATCCGACAGGCACTGCGCCGATGTGAAGCTGGGCCACCAATCCCGAGGTACATCATAGTGCCGAGCCAGTGCGCCCTCGACCGCAGCCGGCATGCCCAGTACGGGTTCAAGCTGGTTGGGATCGCCCACCACGACGGTGCGCGCCGCGCGCCAGATGGCACCGGCGGCCTGTTGAGGCAATGCCTGGCCAGCTTCGTCGATCAAAAGCCAGCCGATCGACTCCCGCCCAAGCGAATGGAACATGCGAGGAATCGAGGCGAAGGTCGTGGAAATCACTGGCACCACGAGCGCGAGGCTACCGAGCGCCACGCGCGCCATGTCTTCGGGCATGCCCTTACCCTGGAGCCAGTTCGAGGCCAAGCCAAGGTTGTCGATGATCTCCTGGGGATGGGACTCGATGAAGGCACGATGCACATCCAATCCGGCCAGAAACAGATCTTGCCGCGCGCGGCGCCAAGCTGGCGTGGACCAGGGCGAAGACAATTCGCGGACGGCGTCATCGACTCTCGATTGCGGCCAGTACACCCCCAAGCGCTGCATTGCCTGCCGGCACGCGTGTCCGGCCTCTTCGAGCCTGTCCAATGCCTGCTGATGAGCGACCTGCTTTTGCCACAAGGCAGTCCGGAGCCTTTCGTCCCCACCAGCCGCCTCGTGGTGAGCAACCTTGGCCTTCTTGCACTCTGCGGCCAGGGCATCGTGATCCGCCCTGGATTGCCTGACCTGGGCATCGATCTGGTTGCGCCGGTTCCACCATTCCCGGTGCGAGCGCCCCCAGGTCGAAAGCCAGATCAGCAATCCTGGCCTGGCCCGATCGTGGCCGGCCAATTCGTCTTGCGCCGCAGCACACTGCTTGAGCGCGCCGGCCATGCGCGCTTGCAGACTATCGATGCGCTCCTGTAGCGTCGGCAGCGCGGCTTGTCGCGTCGCGAGTTCGACCTCGATAGCGTGCGTGCCACGTTCCAGTTCCTCGGCCTGGGCGCGCGCCTTGAGGACGGCCTCCGGAAGTTTCGCACTCGCCTCCAAGACGCTTCGGCATTGACGTTCGGCCTCCTGCGCCTGTTTGAACCGGGCCACGGCCTGTGTCCAACTCATCTCTGGCTTGCGCCCGCCCTCGATGATACGGCTCAGGTGATAGCGTAGCCCTTCCCCACCCTCGGCAAAGGGATTGGCGTCCCACCGAGCCAGAAGCGCCGCTTGCGTGGGATCGTCTTGCGCATCCGGCTGATTTCTCCTGGAATGGACGCCAGGAGGATTTTTCCACCAGAAGCTGTTCATGAACGCGCCACGGTTGGCCTTCGATCCCATGCGCGCGGCTATGAGTCCCCAGGCGGCATTGCCCAGAACGTTGCCGGCCAGGCATTTGTAGTAACCATCCGGATGTGCGCTGCGCTCGACCGCATCGGCAGGGACGGCCTTAACGCCCGGCAGTTCCAGCGAAATGTTCTCCACCGCGCCGTTGTTGGCGGACGCCACAACAATGGCGAACTCGCTCAGGTCAGCATGCAACGGTCGATAGTTGCACCAGAATTCACCCAGTTTCTTTTTCGTCCGCCCGGCAAAGACCTGCCCTCCCAGCCGCGCCAGGTGTGCCGCGCGCGCAGTGACAACCGCCGCCACCACATCGCGTAGCAAGGTGGTCTTGCCCGTGCCCGGGGGACCATTGATGGCAAAAATTCCAGGCTTGGCTTCGAGCTGGCGCCACAGTTCATTGACGGCCAGTTGCTGGCTGAACGCAAGCGGATGATCCGAAGGCCAACTTCCCGCAGGAAAAGCCGCGGGATTCAATGCCGCGAAGGCAGTCGCCACCCCATGCGCCTCGCGCAGATCCACGCGCGCGGGATCCACCCCGGCCACAGCCTGGATATACTCCGCCAGCCCTTTCCCGACATCGCCATTGACCCAGGCACGGCTCAGTGCGTTGAGATCGCCAACAAAGAAACTGTTCAGCAGATCATCTCCCGGCTGGGGATCGGATGCGCCCTGATCGCCCGTCGCTTCGGCTCTCTTGACCTGGACGCATTTGGCGGCGTGGGTCGAGGAGATCATCCCCTCGGGCAACAGACACAGGGCGGCAATGCGCCTGCTCAACGCATCGACCCAGGCACGGGTGGGCGGCGCCTTTTCCTGCCTGGCCGCAGCCGTGGCGTCGACGAGCCACTGCATAAGCCGGCGAACCAGCATATCGAAGCCCGCATAGCCGCTGTTCGGACTCGGTATTTCCGGATTGGCCTCTGGCAAGCCGGTCGTGACAATCCTGCCGCCGTCTTCCAGCACCGCGATACCGTCAGGGTAATGCAGGATCTGCCCCGCCGCCCAACACGCCAGGGACAGGACGAAATTCTGCGGCAGAGGATAGCCGTCTTCGTCGAAAGCCAGATCAAATAGGCGGGCCTGGCCACTGGGACGGCGCTCGTCGAACACATCCTCGTGCGAACCAAGCTTGACTTCCAGCGATGCCGCAAACTGTTCGATATCGTAGAGCCCCGCCTGCAGCGTGTAGCGCCAGGCAAGGCGCGGCGCAATGCGTTTGGCCTGGTGTTTCGGATCGAACCAGGGCAAGGACTCGTCCGCGCGTAATCGGTAGACCGGCTCGGTGAGGTGGGCGGGATTGGCTTTCTCGGCCTTTTGCGGAACGCACGCCTCGACGGCGCGCCAAAACCCTAATATGCACGGTGCTTGAGATATTGCAGGCTGCCGGCCCTGCTGTTGTTCTGCCATTGTTTTGTTCTCTTTCAGGACTGCGGAACTTCCGATCAGGGTCGGATATTGGCGTTGGAGAAATTATACAAATTGATAATAATTTATACGAACGCGATGACTTTCCGGTTCGGATTGAACGCACTTTTGGTTCACACAGATTGCAGAAAGCAGCGGACCATGCGTGAAGCGCTACCCCCCAACGTTCCCCGTGGTTTCGGACACAAGGAAGGGTCGACTCGCCAAGCCCTCCTGCTCCCCCTTGCTAGACTGCTGGCACGACATTAATCGCCCGAAGGTTCAACGCCCCGGCCCGCTCATGCGCCGCGCCTTCGATTGGCATACGACGCATCCGGGCACCACCCGCGAGCATGTTGCATACGTCACGCACCAGCATCACGTCGCCGATCCGCTTGCCGAAAAAGTATCCGATCGAATACACTAATCATGTACCACATAAAGCCGCTGCCAGCGTTCGACGCTTGGTTCGACAGCCTGACAGACCCGGCTACGCGAGCCCGCCTGATCCGCAGGCTTGAAAAGGCCGCGCGGGGTTTGCTGGGCGATGTGAAACCGGTCGGAGAGGGCGTGAGCGAGATGCGCGAGTTCTTTGGCCCTGGCTGGCGCATGTATTACATCGAGCAGGGCGACGTGCTGATCGTCATGCTGGGCGGCGGCACAAAGACCACACAAAGCCGTGACGTCAAGCACGCCAAGGAATTGGCGCGGGCCCTGAGAAACGACGAGGACGACCAATCATGAGCAAGAAGACGATCAAGGTTTCCGAACTGCCCACCTTCGACCCTGCGCGTTACCTGCGCGACGACCAGGACATCGCCGCCTACTTGACGCAGGTGATCGAGGACGGAGACTTCGGCGAGCTTGCCCAGGCGCTGGGGGTTGCCGCGCGCGCTCGCGGCATGACGCAAATTGCCGAGACCGCCGGTATTGGCCGGGAATCCCTATACAAGGCCCTGCGTGCCGGCGCCAGCCCGCGCTTCGACACCATCGCCAAGGTATGCAAGGCACTGGGCGTACGCCTTGTTGTCCTGGCCGAACATCCGGCCTAGGCCCGCATGACGAGCATCGCGACCAAATCGAAAACCCAAGCCGCACCAGAACCAGCCATCCCCCGCGGAGTCGACGGGAGAGGAACTTAAGAACATGTCGATGAAATTTGGCCGTGCCTATTGCGAAGAGCTTGGAGCGCTTTTGTCTCCATATCGAGCACGCGAACTCTACACCGACGAAGAGGGCGAGCACTGTGGCAAGCAGTTTACGTTCGGCTGCGAAGACCCTGACTGTCGAACTCGTTTGACGCCTGTCGGCATCTATATGGTGCGCAAGTCAAAGCGCGCGATGCACTTTCGCACGAAAGAAGACCACAAGGCGGGATGCGCCTTCCTGACACCCGTTGACGGCGGCAAGGTACGAAAGCCGTCCGAACGCGAGGACGACTACAAGCCTACCGACTTCCCCACAGAACTGGATCTGACCCCGCCCAAGCGCAAGGGAAATGGCGGCCCCGGCCCTGCCGAGGGCGCCGACGACGAGGGGGCGGGAGGTGGTAGCGGTCCTGGCCATGGCGGCGCAGGAGACAAACGAAAGACAAATAGTTGTACGCGCTATCTCGACCTTGTGGTGGACTGCTTTCTCTGCGGGGATGAAGGTGGCATGAATGGAAACCTCACCATCGCGGGAAAAACAAAGCCATTCGGTCGATTCTTCAAGAAGGTTCAGTACTTTGGAGACGAAATCGGGCTGATCTACTACGGTCCGATTGACGGCCTCAAGATATACAACGGCAAGGGCGTCGGACTGCGCTTCACCGATTCCGTTTGGGTTGAAAGACGGCCCTATCGGATCTGGGTTCATGTCTCACAAGAAGTCATCGACGACTCCCGGAGAAAGAAGTCGTTCATGACAGAAATGGCAGAACTCAAGAAGGCCGTCGATGCCAAGGAGGAAGTTGTCGCATTCTTTGTCGGCGCCTATCCGGCCAGGACGACCGTCGAAATAAAGGGCGGCGCCACATTCGAGCTGTACAGCGCAGCGCTATCGAGTGTCAATCATCTGTCACTGGCATTCGCCAAGTCGTAGGGGATGGCGTTTACCGTAGCATTGATGTGCAGCGGCTCCAAATCGAGCCGGGCCAGTAGCCGGAAGCCAGGATTTCCTAGAGAATCCCTCCCAATCCCCTGAAACCATAAACTGCATTCTCCCCATGAAATTAGCCACCTGGAACGTCAACTCCCTCAACGTGCGCCTGCCCCAGGTGCTGGACTGGCTGGCCGCCAATCCCGTCGACGTGCTGTGCATCCAGGAACTGAAGCTGACCGACGACAAGTTTCCCGAGGACGCGTTCAAGGAAGCCGGCTACCACGCCGCCTGGGCTGGCCAGAAGACCTACAACGGCGTGGCCATCGTGTCGCGCACCCCGGGCACATCCATGGTGCGCAACCTGCCCACCTACGAGGACCCGCAGCAGCGCGTGCTGGCGCTGACTTTCCCGAGCGCGGACGGCGACGTGCGCGTGGTCTGCGCCTATTGCCCCAATGGCCAATCGGTTGGTTCCGACAAGTATGCCTACAAGCTCGAATGGTTCGCCGCCATGCGCGCCTGGCTGGCCGACGAGATCAAGCAGTACCCGCGGCTGGCGGTGCTGGGCGACTACAACGTCGCGCCGGCCGACGAGGACGTGCACAACCCCGAGAAATGGGAAGGCCAGGTGCTGGTGTCCGAACCCGAGCGCCAGGCGCTGCGCGACCTGGTCGACCTGGGGCTGGCCGATTCCTTCCGGCTGTTCGAACAGCCCGAAAAGTCGTTTTCGTGGTGGGATTACCGCCAGTTCGCGTTCCGCCGCAATGCCGGCCTGCGCATCGACCATATCCTGCTATCGGCGCCGCTGGTCAAGCGCTGCACCGCCTGCGTCATCGACAAGGAACCGCGCCGCAACGAGCAGCCGTCCGACCATGCGCCGGTGGTGGCCACGCTGACATTCGATTAAGCAAAAAAACCCCGCGCGCCGGCTTGCACGGCACGCGGAAATTCCTGTATAGTTGCGCTCTTGCTTGATTTGGGGCGGTAGCTCAGCTGGGAGAGCGTCGCGTTCGCAATGCGAAGGTCGGGAGTTCGATCCTCCTCCGCTCCACCAAAATTCCCAGTCAAAACAAGGCACTACGTTTAGCGATGTAGTGCCTTGTTTTGCATTTCAGGGCAGGTTTTGCCACAACAGGTGTGGCAAAATTGTGGCAACCCACAGCGCTCCACAGCGGGTTTCCGTCACGCACAACGCATGACAACGCACGAAGCTGTTGCTAAGATACCGCTATCGAGAAATTCGGTTTGCCACGCGCTGAAGACGTTGTGAACGGCTCCGAGAAAAAAGCAAAGGATGGATGCGGGTAGCGCCGCTCACACTCCACCAAGCGAGAGCCACGGATTGTTCAGCAGCACCCACCGTAAGCGGATCGGTGGGAACGCCAGAAAGGATGCGCCAAGCATCGCCAGTCGATACCCCCGCCGGTCAGAATGGGGCCGGTTAAACAAAGGTCGGTATCGGCACGGAAAGCGGGCAAGCAACTTGGGGCACAACCCCACCGAGTCTTTTCCGATGCGATGCCGGTCGCAGCGGCTCAGTAGAGCAAGGGCGTGGTCGGCTAGGTCTGGATTCGGGGCCGCGGACTCATTCGAACTTGACCGACATATGTCGGTCGGGATCGGAGACGTTCGCCATGAAACCTCTGCTCACCGTCGAGCAACTGGCTCAGTACATACACAAATCCGTCAACAGCATCCGCAGCGATGCGTGCCGCAACCCGCAATCGTTGCCGCCGATCTGCCGCCTGCCCAACACCAAGCGCCTGCTGTGGCGCATGGAAGACGTGGAAGCATGGCTTGCTGGCCACGTTGCCATCCAGGTCGCGGATACGGCCGCCACACCATCACGCACAACGCGGCATGGCAGGCCCACCAAAGCCGAAACAGTCGCCCGCCAGCGCCAGGCGCAGGCCCAGCCAACATTGGCGCGGGGGTGAGGCATGGAGATCCTCGACTACACGCATATCTTTGAACATGCACCGCGTGCCAGAGACATGATCTGGCCAGGATTTCAGGCTGGCAAAGTCGGCGCCCTGATCGCACCTGGCGGCATCGGAAAAAGCACCTGGGCATTGCAGGCGGCGATGGCCGTTGCGTGCCCTGTTCCTGGTGGCGATCTGCTGAGCCTAGCCCCGAGCAAGACCGGCAAGGTGTTCTACCTGGCGGCAGAAGACGACGCCCTGGAACATCATCACCGTGGCTATGCAATCCGCAAGTACCTACCTGCGGACGCGCGCGCCGCCATCGCTGCAAACTTTGCCTTGTCGCCATGCAGCCGCTTCAACATCATGGCGAACGATGACTTCACCAGCTTGCAGAAATACACGGAAGGCTACCGTCTGATCGTGCTGGATACGCTCAGCCGCATTCACCAGCTCGATGAGAACAGCAACGGCGACATGGGCTTCCTGATCGCCCGCCTGGAACTGCTTGCCAACACCACGGGCGCTGCCGTCCTGTATGTGCATCACACCAGCAAAAGCAGCGCACGCGACGGCTTGCTGGATCAGCAGCAAGCCGCACGCGGTGCATCGGCCCTGATCGACAACGCCCGATGGTGCGGCTATCTGGCACGCATGACCGAAGATCAGGCCAAACGCTTCATTGACCCGCAAAGCAGCCCTGCCGCGATCGGTGCTGATCGACGCGGCACGTTCCTTCGCTTGGGAGTATCCAAGCAGAACAACAACGCTGCACCACTGGCCCAATGGCTGGAACGCCAGGAAGACGGTGTTCTGCGCCCCGTATCGCTCCAACAGGCGGCAAGCAAGGCGCGTGACACCCGGAGGCTTGTCGATGGCTTCTAACCTCACTCACGCCCGCCACGACCCTATGCACTGCCTTGCCCCAGGACTATTCCGCAGCCTGAAACGCGGCGACCGCAAGAAACTCAAGCTGGATGTGACCTATCGCTATGGCGACAACGAATGCGCTCGGTTCATCGGCTTTGAGCCGCTGGGCGCGGACGATATGCGCTTACTCCAGGGCTTAGTCGCCCTGGCTGGCCCCAATGGCGTCATTCTCACGGCTGCGCCGACAGGAGATTTGCCAAAGCAATTGCGGCTGGGCTTGTCGCCCAAGCTTGATGCCAAGGACAGTGATGGCCTGGTGGTGCGACACCACATCACTCGACTAATGGCGGAAATCGGCTGGGATGATAGTGGCAAGAACATCCTCACCGTCAAGGCCAGCCTGGTGCGCATGTCAAACGTGACCGTCATCATCGACAGCGGCCCACGTCGCGCCTCGTTCCACTTGATGAGCCACGCGTTCGATGTAATGACCCAGCAGAACCTGCTCAGTTTAAGCGGCTAATGCAAATGCCTCAGCCGGGGTCTTCATGCCGAGCGCCTGGTGTGGGCGCCGGTGGTTATAAAAGCGTATCCAGTCCCCTACAACG
>NZ_JCBANN010000097.1:0-12392 GCF_059761975.1 Achromobacter sp. 46006 | reverse complement strand
GGGTCGCGCGACCAGGAATACTGCCGGGCGTAATCCCTGGCCTACGGTTGATGACGGGCACGCCCGCTGCGCCCGTATGGAATTGACGATGCGAAAATCGGATGGAAAACCCCTGGAAATGGTGCAGCCATCCCAGGGGTTTTCAGCTAGATCATAGCGCTGGTGCCGGATAATGGTCCGGGAACCCGGTCCGCGCGACCCGCGCGGGCTCATCCCGCTCCGCCTGCCCGCCCATGTCCGCACCCGATTCCCGCTCCGCCGGCCGCGGTGGCCTCTCCACCCTGCGCACCCTGTTTCCCTACCTCTGGCCTCCCGGCCAGGCGGGGCTGAAAGCGCGCGTGGTGGCCGCCCTGCTGTGCCTGTTCGCCGCCAAGGCGGCGACCGTGTACGTGCCGGTACTGTACAAGCACGCCATCGACGCCCTGGGCCAGGGCGCGCCAGGCCACGTGACCGTGCCGCTGGGCCTGATCCTGGCCTATGGCGGCGCACGGGTCCTGTCGCTGCTGTTCTCGGAACTGCGCGACGCCCTCTTCGCCCGCGTCGGCCAGCACGCCATCCGCTCGGTCGGCCTGCGCATCTTCCGCCACCTGCACGGCCTGGCGCTGCGTTTCCACCTGACGCGCCAGACCGGCGGCCTGACCCGCGCCATCGAACGCGGCACCAAGGGCATCCAGACGCTGCTGTCGTTCCTGCTGTTCAACATCCTGCCGACCTTCTTCGAGATCGGCCTGGTCTGCATCGTGCTGTGGCGCATGTTCGACGCCTGGCTGGCGCTGGCCACCGGCGCCACGGTGGTCTTGTACATGGCCTACACGCTGGCCGTCACCGAATGGCGCGCCAAGTTCCGCCGGCTCATGAACGAGACCGACTCCGAGGCCAACACCAAGGCCATCGAGAGCCTGCTGAACTACGAGACGGTCAAGTACTTCGGCAACGAGGAACACGAAGCGCGCCGCTACGACGCCTCGCTCACCCGCTACGAACGCGCCGCGGTGCGCAGCCAGGTCAGCCTGTCGATCCTCAACGTCGGCCAGGCGGTCATCATCTCAGCGGGCCTGACGTTGGTGATGTGGATGGCCGCCAACGGCATCGCCGAGGGCCGCTACACCCTGGGCGACTTCGTGCTGGTCAACACCTACCTGCTGCAGTTGTACTCGCCGCTCAGCTTCTTCGGCTTCATCTACCGCGAAATCAAGCAGGCCATGATCGACATGGAACGCATGTTCGAACTGCTGGGACAGGACCGCGAAGTGGCGGACCGCCCCGGCGCGCAGCCGCTGCGCGTGGAAGGCGGCGCGGTCGAATTCCGCGACGTGCGTTTCGGCTACGACGAACGCCGCCCCATCCTCAAGGGCGTGAGCTTCACCCTGCCGGCCGGCAAGACCGTGGCCGTGGTCGGCACCTCCGGTGCGGGCAAATCCACCATCGCGCGCCTGCTGTTCCGCTTCTACGACGCCGATGCCGGCGCCATCCTGGTCGACGGCCAGGACATCCGCGATGTCACCCAGGCGAGCCTGCGCGCCGCCATCGGCGTGGTGCCGCAGGACACGGTGCTGTTCAACGACACCATCCGCTACAACATCGGCTACGGCCGGCCCGGCGCCTCGGATGCCGAGATCGAGCGCGCGGCCCGGCTGGCGCACATCCACGACCTGATCATGGCCATGCCCGACGGCTACCAGACCATGGTGGGCGAACGCGGCCTCAAGCTGTCCGGCGGCGAAAAGCAGCGCGTGGCCATTGCCCGCACCCTGCTCAAGAACCCGGCCATCTTTCTGTTCGACGAGGCCACCAGCGCGCTCGATACCCGGACCGAACGCGACATCCAGGCCAACCTGCGCGAGGTCAGCCGCGGCCGCAGCACGCTCATCATCGCGCACCGCCTGTCCACCGTGGCCGACGCCGACGAGATCATCGTGCTGGAGGATGGGCGCATCGCCGAACGCGGCCGCCATACGTATTTGCTGGCCGCGGGCGGCCTGTATGCCGCGATGTGGGCGCGGCAGCAGGAAAACACCGCCGCGCCGGCCGATTGACAAGCCCGGGCCCCTGTCCGAAGATCGCACCCTTTGCATCCAAGGCCAGCCATGCAGGATTCCCGTACCGCTCCCGAAGTCCGCGTCTGCGCCGCCACCGACCTGGTCAACGGCGGGCCCGGCGTCAAGGTGCCGGTTTCCGATAGCGCGGGCCGCACCACGGCGTTCTTCGTGCGCTACCAGGACCGGGTGCACGGCTACCTGAACCGTTGCGCCCACGTCGGCGTCGAACTCGACTGGGAAGGCAGCTTCTTCACCCGCGCCGGCGACCTGATCATGTGCGCACGGCACGGCGCGACCTACCAGCCCGACACCGGCCTGTGCGTCGGCGGCCCCTGTAAGAACGGCCGCCTCACCGTGCTGGCGGTCGAGGAACGCGACGGCGCCGTCTATTGGCAGCCCGCTGGCAAGATCCAGCCGCTGACCGCCGACTGAAGCCTCAGGCGCGGGCCGGTTCGGCCGCCCGTGCCGGCTCGGCGCGATCGGCGTAGCGGCGCGCCAGCACGGCGCACACCATCAACTGCATCTGGTGGAAAATCATCAGCGGCAGCACCACGATGCCCATCTGCGAGGTGCCGAACAACACCGTGGCCAGCGGAATGCCGGATGCCAGCGACTTCTTCGAGCCGCAGAACACCAGCGTGATCTCGTTCTCCTTGGACAGGCCGAGCTTGCGGCTGCCCCAGGTCGTGATCAACAGCACCGACCCCAGCAACACGGCATTGACCAGCACCATGGTCGCCAGGTCGATCGCCGGGAACGCATGCCAGATGCCCTGCGCCACCGCCTCGCTGAACGCGGTGTACACCGCCAGCAGGATCGAACTGCGGTCCACCTTCGACAGCATGCGGCTGTTGCGCTGCGCCCAGGCGCCGATCCAGGGCCGCAGCAGACTGCCCACCGCGAACGGCAGCAGCAATTGCAGCAGGATGCGGCCGGCGTCGGCCAGGCCATGGCCACCGCCCTGCCGATGCAGCAGTAGCGCCACCAGCAGCGGCGTCAGCACCGTGCCCAGCAGGTTGGACGCGGTCGCCGCGCAGATCGCGCCGGGCACGTTGCCGCGCGCCATCGAGGTGAACGCGATCGACGACTGTACCGTCGACGACAGCGTGCACACGAAAATCACGCCCAGCCACAGCGCAGGCGTCAGCAACCCGGGGAACAAGGCCCGCAGTGCCAGCCCCAATAGCGGGAACAGGATGAAGGTGCAGCACAGGATCAACCCATGCAACCGCACGTCCTTGACCCCGGCCACGATGGCATCGGTCGACAGGCGCGCCCCATGCAGGAAGAACAGCAGCGAAATCGCCACGTTGCTGGCCACCATCATGAAAGAGGCGCCCCTGCCCACGGCCGGGAAAAAGCTGGCGAACGCCACGGTGGCGATCAGGATGAGCGTGAATTGGTCAGGCAGGAAGCGGCGCATGGCGGGGAGTTTTCCGGAAAGGTCGGCCAACTATAGGCGCGCCGCTTGCTATCGTGAAGGCCACTGGTTACTGTAGCTGCTATCGGACTTTCCTATAGGCAGCCCGCCATGCTCAACCCGCTCTGGCTCAAGACCTTCGCCACCGCCGCCGGCGCGCCCAGCTTCAGCGAGGCGGCGCGCCGCCTTGGCCTGACCCAGCCTACCGTCAGCGAACACATCCGCCAGTTGGAACTGGCGCTCAAGCGGCGCCTGTTCCAACGCGACACCCATTCGCTGGCCCTGACCAGCGATGGCCGCAGCCTGCTGGTGCACGCCGAGATCATCCTAGATGCCCACGAGCGCGCCGAACGCCTGTTCGACGCGCCGCGGCTGCGCGGCCGCGTGCGGCTGGGCACTTCCGACGATCTGGCGCTGGGGCCGCTGCCCGATGTGCTGGCCGCGTTCCGGCTGGCGCACCCCGAAGTCGAACTGGATATCACCATCGGCGTCACCAGCGAGCTGTACCGGCTGCTGGACGACGGCGCGCTGGATGTGATGATCGGCAAGCGCCGCCGCGGCGACCGCCGCGGCCAGACCCTGCACAAGGAAGCGCTGCTGTGGCGCGCCAAGGAAGGCCTGCGCATCGCCCCCGACGCGCCGCTGCCCCTGATCCTGCTGCGCGAGCCCAGCGTCACCCGCACGCTGGCGCTGGACGCGCTGGCGCGCGCAGGCCGCGGCTGGCAGATCGTCTGTACCAGCACCAGCTACGCCGGCTGCCAGGCGGCCGCCCGCGCGGGCCTGGGCATCACCGTGCAACCCTCGCACCTCTCCACCGCCGGACTGGCGGCCCCGGCCGGCGTGCAGGCCCTGCCGCCGCTGCCGCAAGTGGAGTTCATCGTCATTTCGGCGTCCGCGCCCAACCAGCCGACCCGGGCCCTGACCGATATCCTGATGCGCAGCTCGCTCACCTGAGGCCCACGGCCGTTCGCCATGCACGCCCTGGCCGGCGCTGCCGGCAAGCCCGCGCGGGCCGATGGCCGTCGACACGCGGCCGCGCGAAGGCCAAACGCCTCAGTCCGGCAACGGATCGGGCACGCCCTGGTCATCCACCGACTTGACGCGATCCAGCGCATTGCGCGCCGCCGACATCGCCTCGACCGTCCCGCGGAATCGCCGCGTCACGAAGATCTCGAACGCCAGGCTCTCCGGCTCTTCCGTGGCTTGCGCCGCATCACAGGCAGGCGCCGCCTGCGCGCCAGCGTCGGCCTGGGCCGCCGTGTCCTGTTTCACTGGCAGGCGCCGCGTTTCCAGAAAGGCGCGCGCCGGAATGCGTCCCTCGGGCTGCGTCGCGTACGCCACGACGGAAAAACCATTGATGATCTTCTCGGCCATACCGGTTCCTTATAGGCCGCGCCAATCGCCAGCGCAGCGCGTTGTTAGCGACAACGGCCCGGCATTGGGAAACTTAAGCACACGTGAAACGGCCCCGATTGATTCGCATCAAGCGGGGCCGCGGCACTCAACCATGCACGCGCGTCTATTTTGTCGACGATATCGCGGGCAGGCGCGCACGCACATACTGCGCTACCTGCGCCAACACCTGCGACAAGTCGGCGCGCAGCGATTCGAAGCCCGCGTTGCGTTCGCGTGTCGCCTCGTCCATATACAAGGGGCGGCGGATCTCCACCTGCAGGCTGTGCCGATTCAAGGCCGGCCGGCCGATCTGCGCGATCAGTTGCACACCCTTGTACGGATCGTTGCGCGCCACCGTGTAGCCGCGGTCGCGCAGCGCCGTCTCGATCAGCGCGATGAATTCCGGCTCACAGGTGGTGCCATCGCGATCGCCCAGCACGAAGTCCGCCAGCGGATGCTCGCTCTGACGCCCCAGGCGTTCGTAGGCATCGTTCGGCATCGAATGCAGGTTCAGGTGCCACACCGCGCCGAAATCGCGTTGCGCCTCTTCGATCGCCCCGGACAGCGCTGCATGGTAGGGCGCGTAGTACGCCTGGATGCGATGCCGTACCTCGGCCAGCGTCAGCTTGCGATCGTAGATGGGCGTGGTCTTGTCCATGCGGCGCCAGATCAGCCCCTTGCCCAGGCGCGTCTTCTCGCCCGGCTCGAGCGGTTCCGGCCAGGGCTCGGCCAGCAGCTCCGGATCGAGATCGCGCAGCGTGCGGTTGGGATCGATATAGACGCGCGGAAAATGCGCTGCCACCAAGGTCGCGCCCAATGCCGGCGCCGCCGACCACAAGGCATCCACGTGCGTGTCCTCGCCCTGGCGCAGTTGCGCCAGGCTGGCCACCGCGCCGAAGTCCGCGGGATAGCGCTCGCCGCTGTGCGGCGAATCGCACACCAGGGGCAGCGCGGGCGCGGTCGGAGCGTGCACGGAAACGGCTTGGAAATCGGCGGGTGTCATCATCAGTCAGCCTGGATGTTGGCGGCCTTGGCGACTTTGGCATAACGCGCCAGGGCCTGTTCGATCTGGACCTTGAATTCCTGCGGCGAGGTCGGCATCAGCGTACCACCAACCTCCTCGGCCTTCTTGCGGAACTCCGGATCCCGCATCGCCGCGCGCACCGCCTGATTCAGGCGTTCGATCACCGCGGGCGGCGTGCCGGCCGGCGCCACCAGTCCGAACCAGCCACCCGTGCCCATGTCGGGGTAGCCCAACTCGATGTAGGTCGGCACATCCGGCAACAGCGGCGAACGCTGCGCGCCCAGCACGGCCAGCGGGCGCAACTTGCCGCCCAGCACCTGCGGCAGGGTCGAGGACAGGTTGTCGGTGATCGCGTCCACCTGCCCGCCCATCACGTCGTTCAGCGCCGGACCCGCGCCGCGGTACGGCACGTGCAGCAGCTTGATGCCGGCCAGCATCATGAAGTTCTCGATGTTCACGTGGCCCAGCGAGCCCACGCCCGGCGAGGCAAAGCTGTACTTGTCCGCCTGGCCTTTGGCCAGCGCCACGAACTCGGCCATGTCCTTGGCCGGGACCTGCGGGTTAATGGCGAAAATGCTGGGCACGGCCAGCACATTGGCGACCGGCTCGAAATCCTTCAGCGGGTCATAGTTCATCCGGCGATAGACCGCCGGGTTGGAACCGTGCGTGCTCATCGTCGCCATGCCCAGGGTATAGCCATCGGCGGTCGAACGCGCCACCTGCTCCATGCCCAGCGAACCGCCGGCGCCGGCCTTGTTTTCGACCACGATGGTCTGCTTCAGGTCGCGGCCGGCATACTCGGCCACCAGGCGCGCCACGATGTCGGTCGAACCGCCCGCGGCGAAAGGCACCACCAGCTTGATGGGACGCGAAGGATAGTCGGCGGCTTGCGCCTGGCCGGCAAAAGACAGCGCGGCGCAGACGCCGGCGAGCGCAATACGCGCGGAACAGCCGAAAAAGCGGCGGGACATGGAGCGACTCCGGAAGAAAGTGCAGGTCTTGCTGCGAGGCCGCCAGTGTCCAAACTTTACGTTCTGCTTTCAAACGACTATATTGCACGCCTTCATTACCAACGCTCATGCTAGGGCGTGGCGACATCGGCGCGGCTCTGCCTGGGGCAACCACGCAAGACGATGCCGCCGTCCCCAGAGCCGCCCGACTCATGCGCCTGCATTCGCCATCGATGTCCGAGCTGCACGCCTTCATGACGGCGGCGCGGCTGGGCAGCTTCACCCAGGCCGCCGAGACACTATGCGTGACCCAGGGAGCCATCAGCCGCGCCATCGCCCGGCTCGAAGCCCATTTCGGCCAACCGCTAATGCGGCGCAACGCCCATGGCCTGACCCTGACCGACACCGGGCGCAGGCTCTACGACGGCGGCCTGGCGCCGCTGCAGGCCATCGAAGCCTTGAGCGCCGAGCTGCGCGCCGACGACCGCCGCATGCGGCTGACGTTGTCCAGCGTGCCGACCCTGGCCAGCGCCTGGCTGGTGCCGCGCCTGCCCGACTTCCACCGCCGCCATCCCGAAATCCAGCTGGGTTTCACCGCCTATCGCCGCAACGAGGACTTCTCCGGCGCCACGCCCGACGCCGCTATCCTGTCGGGCATTGCCGGGCAGTGGCCGGGCTGGCAGGCGGACTACGTGATCGGCCGCGAAATGATCGCCATCTGCAGCCCCTCTCGGCTGGCCGCAAGACGCGCCGCGCGCCTGTGGGATACCGCTGCCGACCTGCTCGGCGAGCCGCTGCTCTACCACGCCAACGGCATGGACAACTGGGCGCGCTGGTTCGAGGCCGCCGGCGTGCAGCGCGGCGACCTCAAGCTCGCCAGCGGTTTCGACCAGGTCAGCATCCTGGTGCGCGCCGTCATGGCGGACATGGGCATCGCGGTGCTGCAGCGCTGCCTGGTGCAGGACGACCTGCAGGCCGGCCGCGTGGCCGCGCCGTTCCCCGACCTGCACATCGCCATCGCCCGTGGCTACCACCTTTGCGCCCCGCCGCAGCGGCGCGACCACTACGCGCTGGCCTGTTTCCGGCAGTGGTTGCTCGATACCGCTGGTCAGGATCCCGAGGCCGCAAGCGTCGTCCAGGCCTGAATTCGCAACCATGCGCTACCAAACAAAACGGGCCCCGACACGGGGCCCGCTGATGACAGGCAGTCTGACGGCCTCGCGGCCCTGGCATGGGCGCCTCAAGGCGCCAGCTTGAACCCCAGGTCCACGCCCCACTTGTCGGTTTCTCGCAACCATTTGGCGCCACAACTCAAGCAACGAAAATGATCCTCGCGGCTTTCCTCGCGGCCTTTCTGCGTCGGGTTGGTGAATCCTTGATGTCCCAGATGGGCATGCGGTGCCACGCCGGCAAGACCGGGGTGGATGCGTTGGCAAGCCAAGCACATGACGCTCATTGATGCTTCCCCACAAACATAGTTACCAAATTGTAAGGGATTTCACCAATGTTTTTCTATCAAAACCTACCGTCGATTAAATAAAAATTGTTAACGGGGCAATTAAGCAACGGCTGGCAATGCCGCCAGGCAAGTCGCCAGGTGGTATGGCGAGGTCGATGGCATATCGGTACGCACGACCGCCCCGCTACCGTCCAGGCATTCGTACCAGCCGCCAGCATGCAGGAAGCGTCCCCGGAAAGCCGCCAGCGCCTCGGCCAGCGCCTGCCGATCGCCCAGCACCGCCAGCACCCGCAGGTACTCGGTCTGGGCCCAGATCCGGCGAGTGTCGTCCAGCACCGCGCCGCGCTCGTCCAGGGCCGCCAGCACGCCGCCCCCGTCCACCCCATGGGCACGGGCCCAATGGACGCCCCTCGGCAGCGACTCGGCCAAGTCCAGTCCGTCGAACACCTCGGCCGACTCGCGCACCAGGGACAGCCACTCGAACTGGTGCCCCGGCTCGATGCGATTACCCGCCGTGCCTTGCGGCATTTCGGCAATGCACTGCGTCGGCGCACTCACGAAGGATTGGGTCATGGCCTGTGCCAGGCCACGCAGGCGCGTGGCGAACAGGGCTGGCTCGGCCACCTGGGCCGCGGCAAGGTAGGCCTCGGTCAGGTGCATCATGGGATTCTGCGCCGGTCCGCGCAGTGACTGGCGCCAGTCGGGGCTCAGGGCGGCGTGGTACAGCCCATCGCCGTCACGAAAGCGCGACTCGATGGTTTCGGCCGTGGCCAGCAGCAATTTGCGCGCATCGGCATTGCGCGAGCGCCGGAAATACGCGGCGCAGGCAAACACGATGAAGGCGTGGGTATAGAGATCCTGGCTCTGGTCGAGCGGCCGTGCCTGCGCGTCCACGCTGTAGTGCCAGCCGCCATGCGTCTCGTCGCGAAACACACGGCGCAACGACGCGAACAGGCGGTCGGCGTGCGCGCCGGCGGCGGCGCCCGGCGCCTCGGCATAGACGTACAACTGGCGCGCGCACGCCATGGCGCGATAGCGCTCGACGGGCAGCGGCGCGCCGGTGGCGGCATCCAGCGATTCGAAGGGCAGACCCAACGCGTCATTGAAACCCCGCCCCATCCACATGGGCAGGATGAGGGTGTCGAAATGCTCGCGGAAAGCGTTGATGTGCTCCGCCAGTGCGGAGTTGGTCTGTGCGGCAGTCATCTTGGAACGACGCAGGTCCGATGAGGACCGCTTGTTATGGAGCAGCGACGATAACCGAAATTTCCGCCGCCATCTCTGGAACGTCATCCTGAGCGTCATGCGCCGCACAGACCGGTACAGCCGTTCAACTTCCTTCGGGCGCGGGCGCGCCTAGCGGAAGATGTTTTCCTCGACCCAGTTCTGCGCGAAGACTTCCGCGCGATCGCGTGCCTCGTCCAATGAGGCGCAGTTGCCCAAGTGGGAAAACGCGGCATCCACTTCGGTGCCGCCCTCAGCCGTTACCGTCAGCAATACGCCATATCCGCCGGTATCCATGGCCGCTGTGGAAACGTCGATCAGTACTTCCTGGTCACGATGCTGCATGTGCTACCTCCCAGTCGGCTACCTAAACGCGTGAACCACGCGTGACGCAGCGGGAGCAGAATTCCCGCGCAATGAATAGACCTGAATTCGTCACGCAAGTTCATCTTACCGGCGGCGCGCGGTGCGCGATACGTCCGGACGCAGCCAAATCGAACAAACCGTCTCAGGAAATTCCCGTAGCCCGCCACAATTGGCAGCACTGTGACGACACATGGCGTACATATTCGCAAACAATGGACGAAATGCCGCAGCACGGGCAAGTCGTCAGGCAGTTGCGCGGGGTCTCGGGCAATGCGATCGAGGGCCGCAGGCCGGCTCGGGCACTAGCGCAAATGGATGGCGCCTGGCTCTTCCATGCGCAACGCCAACTTGCCTTTCTCGGTGATGCGCCAGACGCCATCCGGGCCCGGATCGATGCATCGCAAGGTCTGCAGCGCCTCGGCCACATGCGCGGGCACATTGGCCTGGACGGCCCCCGGTTCCGAATTATCGGCAACGATGCGCAGCCAGTGACCCAGCTCACCTTTTTCGAAACGATGCAATGCCATGCGTGACTCTCAGTTGAATGCGCCAACGATAGCATGCCGCCGCCCACGCGCCGACCCTAGGATGGCCGCAGCGCCAGGGGGCGCTTCAGGCGCGCCGCCACTGCCGACGCCGCCACGCTCAGCGCGATCAGGCCAAGCCCCAGCGCCAGGTCCGGTGAAATGCGTTCCCGGAACACGACCGACGACACCAGCAGGCCGATGACCGGCACGCACAGCATGGCAATCGACGTCGCCACCGGCGGCAGCGCCTGCGTCATGCCGAGCACCACGATGAAAGTCAGCGCGGTGGCCAGCGGGCCGGTATACAGGATCACCGGCCAAGCGTCCGGCACGCCCAGAAAGACCGGCGCGCCGTCGCGCAGCCAGGCCAGCGCCGCCAGCGGCACGCTGGCGATCGCGGTCTGCCAGGGAATCATGTCGGCGCCCAGCCGCACGTGGCGGCTGCCGCGTAGCTGGATGATGTTGCAGGCCCAGGCGAACGAGGCCCCCAGCAGCATCGCCAGGCCGATCACGGTATGCGCCTGCCACTGGCTGAAGGCCGGCGCCACGATCACGCCTATGCCCGCGTAGCTGAGTCCGATGGCGATCCACTGCGCCGCCGACAAACGCTCCTTGAGCACCAGCCAGGACAGTGGGATCACCCAGATCGAGGTCGCATAGGCGATCACCGAGGCCCGCCCCGGCGCCACGTATTGCAGGGCCCAGAGCGCCAACGCGGTGAACGCGCCCATCTGCATCAACGCCACGCCCGCCACCAGCGGCCATTCCTGGCGCGTCGGCAACCGCAACCGGCCCAGCAGTGCCAGCACCGCCACGCTGATCAACGCGGCCGACCCGAAGCGGCTGGCGGCCAACCAGAGCGGACTCATGTGCGCCAGCCCAAGTTTCATGACGGGCCAATTGCCCCCCCAGATCACCACCGCCCCCGCCAGGGGCAGAAACTTGCGCAACGTACTCTGCTGACTCATTACCGCCACATCTACCGCTTGAATATTCCGTCCATTGGCCGATTTGCCAAAGAAGGAAATAGTCTATAGGGTAAACCCCAGCATATTTCACCTCAATTCACCACGGGAACGGGCATACTCGGCATAAACGAACTGCCTATCCACGAACCACTCGCCTGTTATGCCGGATATCAACCTGGATGCCACCGACATCCGCATCCTCAACGAACTCCAGCGCGATGCGCGCCTGACCAACGTCGAACTGGCGGCGCGCGTCAATCTGTCGGCCTCACCCTGCCTGGCACGCGTGCGCCGGCTCGAAACCGAAGGCCTGATCGACCGCCGGGTCACGCTGCTGAATGCGCGCAAGCTGGGCCTGAAGGTCAACGTGTTCATCCAGATCTCGCTGGACAAGCAACGCAAGGCCGCGCTCGACGTGTTCGAGCGCGAGATCGCCGTATTGCCCGAGATCATGGAGTGCTACCTGATGTCCGGCGACGCCGACTACCTGATCCGCGCCCTGGTGCCCGACGTCGATGCGCTCGAGCGCCTGATCGTCGAACACATCACCCGCATTCCGGGCGTGGCCAGCATCCGTTCCAGCTTCGCGCTCAAGCAGGTGCTGTACACCACCGCGGTGCCGCTCGGCTAACCCGCTCTGGCCGCGTCCCGCCGCGCTTGCGGGATCACGCCGCCAAGCCCACAATGAAAAGCGTCCGGCTCCGACCCGAAGCCGGCGCCCCTTCATCGCTTAGCAAGGAGTCCACCATGCCTGAAACCGACTGGTTCCCCGGCAGCACGCTACCCGATCGTCAGGGCTACTTCGAAGTGGCATTCGACACCGGAGAAACCGAAATCACGCGCTACGGCCTGCTGGGCTGGGAGCCCGCCGAGGAACGCGGCCACATCCTGCGCTGGCGCGGTCTAGATCCGAAAATCGAAGCCGCCGAAATCGAACGCGAGAACGCCGTGCGCAGCCATGGCGACGACATCCTGCGCTGACACGCGCCCGCCTCAACGCAAAACGCCGCGGCCCCAGGC
>NZ_JCBANN010000096.1:0-12488 GCF_059761975.1 Achromobacter sp. 46006 | reverse complement strand
CGCTGCAAGCTGCGGCCATGCCGCAGGCGGTATCATGGCGGCCTTCTGTCATTCGCCCCACTCAACGGATTTTTCGCCATGGCCCTGCGCGCCACCATCTACAAGGCCGAGCTCAACGTCGCCGACACCGACCGGCACTACTACGGCAGCCACGCGCTGACGGTCGCCCGCCATCCCTCCGAAACCGACGAGCGCATGATGGTGCGGCTGGTGGCCTACGCCCTGAATGCACAGGAAGAACTGGCCTTCACCAAGGGCCTGAGCGACACCGACGAGCCCGACCTGTGGGTCAAGGACCTGACCGGCGCCATCACCGTGTGGATCGAGGTCGGCCAGCCGGAAGAGCGCCGCATCCTGCGCGCCTGCGGCCGCGCCGAGCAGGTCATCGTCTACTGCTACGGCGGTTCCGCCAGCAGGATCTGGTGGGACGGCGTGCGCAACAAGCTCGAGCGCACCCGCAACCTGACGGTCATCAACCTGCCGTCCGAGCAGACCCGCGCCCTGGCCGATCTGGCCGAGCGCACCATGCAACTGAACGCCAACATCTCGGACGGAGTGGTGTACTTCTCGGCCGACAAGGGCGAAGTCAGCATCGAGCCCGACGTCTGGCGCTGACGGCCGGGCATTTCGGCCCCTTTTTTGCATGCGCTTTCGCGCCTGCGTGGGGCGTGCCCGTGGCCGCGCAACCATGGCAGGGTAGTGCGCGCGCAACAAGAAAAGCGTGCAAACCGCGACGGACCGATTTATATTATGGTCATCATATTAACGGAGTCCCGACCATGGCCGGCCCCGCTTCCCGCAAAGAGATTTCCCACGACCGCATCGTGGAAGCGGCCGCGCGCGCGATCCGGCGGGTCGGCTACGCCGGCGTCGGCGTGGCCGACGTCATGAAGGAAGCCGGGCTTACCCACGGGGGCTTCTACGCCCATTTCCCGTCGCGTGACGCCATGCTGGTGGCGGCGATGGAGCGCGCCGGCCAGGATGGCGCGGCGCGCATGGGGCAGGGCGTGGCGCGGCGCCGCGCCGAGGGGGCCAGCCCGTTGCGCGCCCTGGTCGAAAGCTATCTGTCCGAGGCCCATCTGCTCGGTTGCGAAGGCGGTTGCCCGATCTCGGCGCTGGCCTCCGAGATACCACGCCAGTCGGCCGAGGTGCGCGACGTCTCGGCCAGTCGGATAACGGGTCTGGTGGGCGTGGTGCAGCAGGCGTTGCCGGCCGGCGCCGGCGCGCACGCCGCGATGGCGATCACCAGCAACCTGGTGGGCGCCATGCAACTGGCTCGGGCGCTTGGCGACAATGCGCAGGGCCGGGCCATGTTGGCGGCCGCGCGCCGGTCCATCCTGGAGCAGTACGACAACGAAGGCGGCCCCGCCACCCACTGAGCATCGGTTTCCACGGGCCGCTTCGCGCGGCCTTTCTTCAACCCAAAAATATGATGATCATCATATTTTCAGAAACCCGGCGGGCATTGCCAGCCACCGTCAGAACCGCAGTACGTCAAGGAAAGACATCATGGAACTGAAAAACGCCACCGTCCTCATCACCGGCGCCAACCGCGGCATCGGCCTGGCCTTCGCCCGCGAGGCGCTGGCCCGCGGCGCCCGCAAGGTCTACGCCGGCGCGCGCGATCCGGCCAGCGTCACGCTGCCGGGCGTGCAGGCCATCAGGCTAGACGTCACGAATGACCAGGACGTGGCCGCCGCCGCGGCGCTGGCCAAGGACGTGACACTGGTCATCAACAACGCCGGCATCGCCGCGACCGGCGGCTTCCTGGCCGACGACAGCATCGAATCGGCGCGCCGCCACCTGGAAACCAATCTGCTGGGTCCGCTGCGCGTGGCGCAGGCGTTCGCGCCGGTGCTCGCGGCCAACGGCGGCGGCGCGCTGCTGAACGTGCTGTCGATCGCCAGCTGGATCAACCGACCGCTGCTGGGGGTGTATGGCATGAGCAAGTCGGCCGCGTGGGCCCTGACCAATGGCCTGCGCCACGAACTGCGTGAGCAGGGCACGCAGGTGCTGGGCCTGCACATGGGCTTTGTCGATACCGACCTGACGCGTGGCTTGGACGCGCCCAAGATCACCCCCGAATCGGTGGCAGGCCAAGCCTTCGACGCGCTCGCGGCCGGCGCCGAGGAAGTGCTGGCCGACGACGCCACGCGCCAGGTCAAGCAGGGCCTGGCGGCCGAGCCGGCTGTCTACCTGCAGGCCTGAATCGCGCGCACCTCGCCTGCGCCACCTTCCCGACGCCATTTCCGAGTCCGATCGACATGCATTCCAATGCCACTCCCGCGGCCAGCCATGCCGCCGCCGCGCCGTCCGCGGCCGAATCCCCCTGGCCGATCTTCTGGATCGCCAGCGTAGCCGTGTTCCTGGTTTCCCTGGACGCGACCATGCTCTATGCCGCGTTCGGCGCTATGCGCGCCGGTTTTCCCGAGGCCTCCGCCGCCGACATGTCGTGGGTGCTGAACGCCTACACGGTGGTCTACGCCGCCATGCTGATCCCGTCCGGCGGGCTGGCTGACACACATGGACGCAAGCGCATGTTCATGATCGGCGTGCTGCTGTTCCTGGCGGCCTCGGCCGCGTGCGGCCTGGCGGGCGGCGTCGGCTGGCTGATCGCGGCGCGCGTGGCGCAGGCGGTCGGCGCGGCGCTGCTGACGCCCGCCTCGCTGTCGCTCGTGTTGGCGGCGTTCCCGGCCGCGCAGCGCTCGGTGGCGGTGAGCCTGTGGGGCGCAGTGGCCGCGCTGGCGGCGGCGGTCGGCCCCAGCCTGGGCGCGTTCGTGGTCGATGCCGCAGGCTGGCCGTGGGCCTTCTACATCAACCTGCCGCTGGGTGCGTTGTCGCTCTGGTTCGGCGCCGGCCGCCTCAAGGAATCGGTGCGTCCCGAAGCGCGGCGGCGCGTCGACGGTGTCGGCATGGCGCTGCTGATGGTGGGCGTGGGCGCGGTGGCGCTGGCCATCGTGCAATCGGAATCGCCGCACTGGAGCCGCGGCGAACTGTGGATGGTGGCGGCCATGGGGCTGGTGTCGCTGGCGGCGTTCGTCGGCTGGGCCCGCAGCACGCCGCACCCGCTGGTCGATCTCGCGCTGTTCAAGCATCGCACCTACCGCTACGTGAACCTGGCCACGCTCAGCTTCGGCATCGCCTTCGCGATGATGTTTTTCGCCTTTTTCTTCTACATGACCGGTGTCTGGCACTACAGCCTGCCAAAGGCCGGCCTGGCGGTGACGCCGGGGCCGCTGCTGGTGATGCCGACCGCGATCATCACCGGCAAGCTGGCCGCGCGCCTGGGGCATCGCCCGTTCCTGGTGGGCGGGTCACTGGTCTACGCCGCCAGCGGGCTGTGGTTCCTGCTGGTGCCGGGCGCCGAGCCCGTCTATCTGGCGCATTGGCTGCCCGGCTTGATCCTGAGCGGGCTGGGGGTGGGCCTGGTGTTGCCTTCGCTGGCTGGCGCCGCGGTCAACCGCCTGCCGCCGCAGCACTATGCAGTGGGCAGCGCCGTCAACCAGGCCACGCGCCAGATCGGCGCGGTACTGGGGGTGGCGTTGACGGTGCTGCTGCTGGGCAAGGGGGCGCTGAGCCACGCGGACTTTGATCCGCTGTATATCGGCCATGTCGGGCTGGCGCTGCTGACGGGCCTGCTCTGCCTGGCGGTGGACACCCGGCCGCGCCCCGCGCATGCGTAAGCGCCTGCGCGGCGGGAACGAGGCGGGGGTGTGCTGGGCGGAGGAGGGCGGCGCGGCGCCCGGCGGCGCCTCGCGGCTAGCGCGGCGTGCGCTGGTGCGGCACCAGCGGCGGCGCCGCGCGCCCGGCCACCAGGCGCCAGAAATCCGGCAGGAAGCACTCGGCCACCAGCAGCGGCTGGCCCTGGCGCCAGAACACCGAGCGCCGGGCCCAGACGCGCTGCGCGTCGCGTTCGCGGCCATTGCGCGCCAGCACCCCGGCGGCGGTGGCGTGGAACGGCACCGGCGAGGCCAGCAGGCGGCAGGCGAACGGCGATCGCACCACGGTGCTGTCGTGGTACAGCATGTCGGCCAGCGGCCGCGTCAGCAGGCGCCGCATGCCTTGCCAGGCGCCGTGCGAGGCGCGCAGCGGCGTCAGGCTGCGCGCCGGCACGCTGTCGATGCCATCGACCGACATCAGCACCTCGCGCACCCACACCGGCGCGCCGGGAGCGATGCGCATGGCGCGGGCCTCGTCGGCCGGCGCGCCGTCGGCGTATTCGGCCAGCACCCGCAGGCGCACCTGGCCAACCTGGCGCAGGCCGGCGGTCAGGGCGCCGGGACGGAACAGCCAGTGGCGCTGGGTGAGCGACAGGCGCGGCGGCGCGCTGGCCAGCCAGCCTGCCGCGAGAGGAGGGCAATGTGTTGCTGCTGAGGTCATCATGGCTGCGTATTATGCCAATGCTGGGGCGCCGGTTCGATTCCGGCCCCTGTGGCCGATTGCCGCAGGGCTGCGTAGCGGCGCGCGCCGCCGCCGGGGGGCGCGGGGTGCGCTCCGCATACAATAACGGCCATGGAAAAAGTACGAATCTCCAAGCTCATGTCCGAGCGTGGACTCTGTTCGCGCCGCGAGGCCGACAGCTATATCGAGCGCGGCTGGGTACGGGTCGACGGCGAAGTGGTGTCCGAACTGGGCGCGCGCGCCTTCCCCAGCCAGGTCATCACGCTGGAACGCGCCGCGCAGGCGCGCCAGACCTCGCGCGTCACCATCCTCATCAACAAGCCGGTCGGCTACGTCTCGGGCCAGGCCGAAAAGGGCTACACGCCCGCGGTGGCGCTGATCGATGCGCGCTCGCGCTTTGCCGGCGACCGCAGCCCGCAGCGTTTCGAGCGCGGCCATCTGGACGGCCTGGCGGTGGCCGGGCGCCTGGACATCGATTCGCAGGGCCTGCTGGTGCTGACGCAGGACGGCCGCGTGGCCAAGCTGCTGATCGGCGAGGATTCCAGCATCGACAAGGAATACCTGGTGCGGGTGCAGGGCGAGCTGTCGGAGAACGGCCTGGCGCTGCTCAACCACGGCCTGTCGCTGGACGGCAAGGCGCTCAAGCCGGCCCAGGTGCGCTGGCAGAACCACGATCAGTTGCGCTTCGTGCTGCGCGAAGGCAAGAAGCGCCAGATTCGCCGCATGTGCGAATTGGTGGGCCTGAAAGTGGTGGGACTGAAGCGCGTGCGCATCGGCCGCGTGGCCCTGGGCGATCTGCCGCTGGGCCAGTGGCGCTACCTGCGCGACGACGAACGCTTCTGAATGCGGCGGGCGCGGTCAGCCGCGTGCCAAGGCGGCCGGCGCCCGCCGGCCATGTGCAGATTTTTCAGTCTGTTTCCGGCAGCCCTTCATTTCATGAACGGCGCGGTATCCTTCGCCTGCCCGTCACCGCCCAGGCGCTCCATCAGGAACTCGATGAAGATCCGGGTCTTGGCGGGCAGCAGCCGCGTTTCCGTGACGGCATAGACCGGGAACGGTCCCAGTTGCCAGTCCGGCAGCACGCGCCGCAACTGGCCGGATTTCTGCTCGGCGGTCTGGCCGCCGACCAGCACGGTGATGCCCGCGCCGAGCATCGCCAGGCGCCGCGCCATCGCTACGCCGTTCACGGAAAAGCGGTTGCCTGGGGTGAACTGGATGTGCTGGTCGCCGCTGTTGAGCGGCCAGCGGGTCACGCGGCCGGCGCCTTCGGCGCGGAACTCGATGCACTCGTGGCGGGTCAGGTCACTGGGGTGCTTCGGTTCCCCGTGCTTTTCCAGGTATTCGCGCGAGGCGTACAGATGGGCCGGCAGCATGCCCAGCAGCCTCGCGATCTGTGTCGAATCGGGCAGTTCGCCGATCTCGATGGAAATATCACAGGTCTGGAACACGCGCTGCGCGTGGTCGGGATTGGCAAGGTCCAGGAAAAAGGTGACGTCGGGATAGCGGCGCGAGAATTCCATGAACGATTCAGCCAGGAAGTCCGTGCCGAAATCCGCCGGCATGTTCACCCGCAGCGGTCCGGACGGCGTGTCGACCAGCTTCTGCAGTTCCTCGTGGGCGATCTGGGCTTCGGCCACGATGCGCTGGCAGCGTTCGAAGTACAGCCGGCCGGCGTCGGTCAGTTCCACCTTGCGGGTGGTGCGGCTGAGCAGACGCAGGCCAACCGACCGTTCCAGTTCGGCCACCTGGCGGGACAGTGTCGATTTGGGCACCCCCAGGGCGGCGGCCGCACGGCTGAAGCTGTGCGTCTTGGCCACCTCCACAAAGAGTTCCATGCCTTGTAAGCGTTTCATGGAAGGGATTCTGTCACACGATGGGCCGAATTATTGTCCCATATCTGGAATGATGTTTTCTCAATATGCCTCTTTGTTTCTCGGGCGGGATAACGCAAAATGCCGATTCTGCAATGCAGCAAAGCGTCGAAGCCCTGCCTGAATGTCTGAGGCGAAACCACACCCCAGTCAATCCTCACGAGCCGCAACGATGCGCGGTTCGCGTTGCGCCGTTGCTGTCGCCGGTTGTCCGGCGGACACCGCGGTCGCCCCGCGGGCGCAGGCCCAGGCGGGCGGGTATGACGCTACCTTTTTAGTTGGAAATCGGGAATGCAATCAATGAACAAGAAAAACGCGCTGTGGCGCGGTGCAGCGGTGCTCACGCTGACGGCATCGGCCCTGACGTTGGCCGCTTGCGGCAAGAAGCAGGAAGCGCCCCAGGCGGGCAAGCCGCAGGTGACGGTGGTCACGCTGACCACCAAGCCGGTTTCCCTGACCACTGAATTGCCGGGCCGCACGTCGCCGTTCCGCGTCGCCGAAGTGCGGCCGCAGGTCAACGGCATCGTGCAGAAGCGCCTGTTCACCGAAGGCGGCGAGGTCAAGGCGGGCCAGCAGCTCTACCAGATCGATCCCGCGCTCTACCAGGCCAGCCTCGACAGCCAGAAGGCCGCCCTGGCGCGCGCCCAGGCGCAGCAGAAGACCGCCGCACTGCTGGCCGAGCGCTACAAGCCGCTGGTGGCCACACGCGCAGTCAGCCAGCAGACCTATGACAACGCCGTGGCCGCGCGCGACCAGGCCGCCGCCGACGTGATGTCGGCCAAGGCCGCGCTCGACACGGCGCGCATCAACCTGGTCTACACCAAGGTCCTGTCGCCCATCGGCGGCATCATCGGCCGCTCGGCAGTCACCGAAGGCGCGCTGGTCACGGCCAACCAGGCCACGGCCCTGGCCGCCGTGCAGCAGATCGACCCGATCTACGTAGACGTGACGCAATCCAGCGTGCAATTGCTGCGCCTGCAGAGCGCACTGGCCAGCGGGCAATTGCAGAAGGCCGAGGGCGAGCAGGCGGCGCTGGTGTCGCTGACGCTGGAAGACGGCTCGCAGTACAGCCTGCAGGGCAAGCTGCAGTTCTCGGAAGTCACGGTCGACCCGGGCACCGGTTCGGTCATGCTGCGGGCGGTGTTCCCCAACCCGGACCGCCGCCTGCTGCCGGGCATGTTCGTGCGTGCCCGCCTGGTTGACGGCGTGGCCACCGACGGCCTGCTGGTGCCGCAACGCGGCGTCACGCGCAACCAGCGCGGCCTGCCGACGGCGCTGGTGGTCAATGCCGAGAACAAAGTTGAACTGCGCCAACTCAAGACCGACCGAGCCATTGGCGACCAATGGCTGGTGACCGACGGCCTGAAGGCCGGCGACAAGGTCATCGTGGAAGGCTTGCAGATGGTGCGGCCGGGTGTCGAGGTGGTTGCCACCGAAGCCGGCGCCAAGCCGGCGCAGCAACCGCAGGCGGGCGCCGCGGCGGCCAAGCAGTAGTCAGGGAGCCTTGCATGGCAAAGTTTTTTATCGATAGACCGGTTTTCGCATGGGTGATCGCGATCGTGCTGATGATGGCCGGCGCGTTGTCCATCCTGAAGCTGCCGGTGTCGCAGTACCCGAACATCGCGCCGCCGGCCATCGGCATCGCGGTGACCTACCCGGGCGCCTCGGCGCAGACGGTGCAGGACACCGTGGTGCAGGTGATCGAGCAACAGATGAACGGCCTGGACGGCCTGGAGTACATCTCCTCGGAAAGCAACTCCGACGGCAGCATGTCCATCACGCTGACGTTCCGCCAGGGCACCAACCCCGATACCGCCCAGGTGCAGGTGCAGAACAAGCTGTCGCTGGCGCAGCCGCTCTTGCCGCAGGAAGTGCAGCAGCAGGGCATCCGCGTCACCAAGGCCACCAAGAACTTCCTGATCGTGGCGGGCTTCGTGTCCACCGACGGCACGATGACCAAGGACGACCTGGCCGACTACGTCGCCTCGTACGTCCAGGACCCCATCAGCCGCACGCAGGGGGTGGGTGACTTCCAGTTGTTCGGCTCGCAGTACGCCATGCGCATCTGGCTGGATCCGGCCAAGCTGGTGAACTACGGCCTGACCACGGTCGACGTGGTCAACGCCATCAAGGAACAGAACGTCCAGGTTTCGTCCGGCCAGTTGGGCGGCCTGCCCGCGGTGCGCGGCCAGCAATTGAACGCCACCATCATCGGCCCGTCGCGCCTGGAAAAGCCGGAAGACTTCGGCCGCATCCTGCTCAAGGTCAATACCGACGGTTCCCAGGTGCGCCTGGCCAACGTCGCCCGCATCGAACTGGGCGGCCAGACCTACGCCATCGACAGCTATTACAACGGCAAGCCCGCCTCGGGCCTGGCGATCAAGCTGGCCCCGGGCGCCAACGCGCTGGATACGGCGCAGGCGGTGCGCGACACCATCAACAACCTGAAGCCGTACTTCCCGCCGGGCATGGACGTGGTCTACCCGTACGACACCACGCCATTCGTCAGCCTGTCGATCGAGGAAGTGTTCAAGACGCTGGTGGAAGCCATCATCCTGGTGTTCCTGGTGATGTACCTGTTCCTGCAGAACTTCCGTGCCACGCTGATCCCGACGCTGGCGGTGCCGGTGGTGCTGCTGGGCACCTTCGGCGTGCTGGCGGCGTTCGGCTACTCCATCAATACCCTGACGATGTTCGGCATGGTGCTGGCCATCGGCCTGCTGGTGGACGACGCCATCGTGGTGGTGGAAAACGTCGAGCGTGTGATGGCGGAAGAGGGCCTCACGCCCAAGCAGGCCACGCGCAAGTCCATGAGCCAGATCACCGGCGCGCTGATCGGCATCGCCATGGTGCTGGCCGCGGTGTTCATTCCCATGGCCTTCTTCGGCGGCTCGACCGGCGTGATCTACCGCCAGTTCTCCATCACCATCGTGTCTTCGATGGTGCTTTCGGTGATCGTCGCCATCGTCTTCACGCCGGCGCTGTGCGCCACGCTGCTCAAGCCGATTCCCAAGGGCCACCACGGCACCAAGCGCGGCTTCTTCGGCTGGTTCAACCGCGCCTTCGACCGCAGCAGCCACGGCTACGCCAATACCGTGGCGCGCGGCCTGGGCCGCACCAAGCGCCTGATGGTGGTGTACCTGGCCATCGTCATCGCCATGGGCTGGATGTTCACCCGCATTCCCACCGCGTTCCTGCCGGCCGAAGACCAGGGCATCCTGTTCGCCCAGATCCAGACGCCCGCCGGCGCCACCGCCGAGCGCACCAAGGCCGTCATCGACGAGGCCACCAACTACCTGCTGACCGAAGAGAAGGACGCGGTCACCTCGGTGTTCGCGGTCAACGGCTTCAACTTCGGCGGCCGCGGCCAGAACGCCTCGATCCTGTTCATCAAGCTGCGCGACTGGGAAGACCGCGGCGCCGCCAGGCTCAAGGCGGCCGCGGTGGCGGCGCGCGCCAATGCCCACTTCAGGAAGACCGAGCGCGACGCCATGCTGTTCGTGGTGCCGCCGCCTTCGGTGATGGAACTGGGCAACGTCGATGGTTTCGACTTCCAGCTGATGGACCGCGCCGGCGTGGGCCATGAAAAACTGCTGGCCGCGCGCAACCAGTTGCTGGGCGAGGCGGCAAAAAGCAAGATCCTGCAGGGCGTGCGCCCCAACGGCATCGAGGACGCGCCGCAGTACCAGCTCGACATCGACCGCGAAAAGGCGCGGGCGCTGGGCGTGGCCGTGTCGGACATCAACAGCACGCTGTCCACCGCCTGGGGTTCGTCGTACGTCAACGACTTCATCGACCGCGGCCGCGTCAAGAAGGTGTTCGCGCAGGGCGAGGCCTCGGCCCGCATGCTGCCCGAAGACCTGGACAAATGGTACGTGCGCAACAAGGATGGCGACATGGTGCCGTTCTCGGCGTTCGCCAAGGCCACCTGGAGCTTCGGCCCGCAGAAGCTGAACCGCTACAACGGCGTGCCGTCCTACAACATCCAGGGCCAGGCGGCGCCAGGCTACAGCTCGGGCGCGGCCATGAACGAGATGGAACGCATCGCCAGCAAGCTGCCGACCGGCGTGGGTTTCGAATGGACCGGCATGTCGTACGAGGAACGCCTGTCGGGCGCCCAGGCGCCGGCGTTGTACGCGATTTCGCTGATCGTGGTGTTCCTGTGCCTGGCGGCGCTGTATGAAAGCTGGACGATTCCGTCCGCGGTCATGCTGGTGGTGCCGCTCGGCATCATCGGGGCGCTGGGGGCGACGCTGGTGCGCGGCCTGTCCAACGACGTGTACTTCCAGGTGGGCCTGCTCACAACCATCGGGCTGGCGGCCAAGAACGCCATCCTGATCGTGGAGTTCGCCAAGGAGCACTACGAGGCCGGGGCGAGCCTGACGGAATCGGCGATCCACGCCGCCCGCCAGCGCCTGCGCCCGATCCTGATGACGTCGCTGGCGTTCATCCTGGGCGTGGTGCCGCTCGCGATCTCCTCGGGCGCAGGCTCGGGCAGCCAGAACGCCATCGGCACGGGCGTGATCGGCGGCATGCTGACCGCGACCTTCCTGGCCATCTTCTTCGTCCCCGCGTTCTTCGTGATCATGCTGCGCCTGTTCAAGGTGGAACGCATGAGCGCGCGACGCGATCCGCACGACCCCAGCGCCAACGACGCGCAGGACGTGTCCGTCGAAGGAAAACCGCAATGAAGCTGCAGATGAGAACCCTGGTTTCCCTTTCCCTGGCGGCGGCCCTGGCGGGCTGCTCGCTGGCCCCGACCTACGAACGGCCCGACGCGCCGGTCTCGTCGGCCTATCCGAGCGGCCCGGCCTACAAGGCCGACGCCACCGGCGCCGTGGCCACGGCCGACATCGGCTGGCGTGATTTCTTCGCCGACCCGCTGCTGCAACAGCTTATCGAGCAGGCGCTGGCCAACAACCGCGACCTGCGCGTGGCGGCCTTGAATGTCGAGGCCGCGCGGGCCCAGTACCGCATCCAGCGCGCCGACCTGCTGCCCAGCGTTGGCATCGCCGGCAAGGAAACGGCCCAACGCACCCCGGCCGACCTGTCGCCCAGCGGCCAGGCCACCACCAGCCACAACTACCAGGTCGGCGCCGCGCTGTCCTCGTGGGAACTGGACCTGTTCGGCCGCATCCGCAGCCTGAGCGACAAGGCGCTGGAATCGTACCTGGCGCTGGACGAAACCCGCACCGCGACCCAGCTGACGCTGATCGCCGAAGTGGCCAACGCCTACCTGACGCTGCGCGCCGACCAGGAGTTGCTGAGCCTGACGCGCGACACGCTCAAGAGCCAGGATGATTCCTACAAGCTCACCAGGCAGAGCTACGACCAGGGCCTGTCCACCGCGCTCGACCTGAGCCAGGCCGAAGTGTCGCTGCGCACCGCCCAGCGCAACCTGTCGCAGTACACGCGCCAGGCCGCGCAGGACCGCAACGCGCTGGTGCTGCTGGTGGGCCAGCCGCTGTCGCCCGAAATCTCGGCGGCGCTGGACAACGCCGTCAAGCTTGACGACGGCATGCTGCCGACCGCGCTGCCGGCCGGCCTGCCGTCCGAGCTGCTGGCGCGACGCCCGGACATTCGCGCCGCCGAGCACCAGCTCAAGGGCGCCAATGCCAACATCGGAGCGGCCCGCGCCGCATTCTTCCCGACCATCAGCCTGACGGGCAACGCCGGCACCGCCAGCGCCAGCCTGGGCGGGCTGTTCGACGCGGGTTCGGGCGCCTGGAGCTTCGTGCCCCAGATCACGGTGCCGATCTTCGCCGGCGGCTCGCTGCTGGCGGGCCTGGACCTGGCCAAGGTGCAGAAGAACATCCAGATCGCGCAGTACGAGAAAACGATCCAGACGGGATTTCGCGAAGTGGCCGACGCGCTGGCCGGCCGCGGCACGCTGGACGAGCAGATCCAGGCGCAGCAATTGCTGGTGGCCGCCAACCAGCGCGCCTATGACCTGTCCGAGCAGCGTTTCCGCCAGGGCATCGACGACTACCTGACGGTGCTCGATTCGCAGCGTTCGCTCTACACCGCGCAGCAATCGCTGGTCGATACGCGCCTGGCGCGCCTGTCCAACCTGGTCACCTTGTACAAGGTGCTGGGCGGCGGCTGGACCGAGCGCACCGTCACGGCGGCGCCCGCGGCCAGCGGCCCTCCGGGCTGAACGCCGCCTCGCCGGGCATGAAAAAAGCGGGCCGATCGAAAGATCGGCCCGCTTTGCAT
>NZ_JCBANN010000095.1:0-12622 GCF_059761975.1 Achromobacter sp. 46006 | reverse complement strand
TGTTCGACCTCTGAGGGCGACAGGTCGTATTGGCGGCTGGCCTCGGCGACGGTGGTCTTGCCTTGAATGATGTCCAGCACTAGCGCACTCTTGCGCTTGGCCGTCCAGCGTTTGATGTCGTCTTCCATCTTCATGCTCATCGTCAATTCCCTCGATTATGACGTGAGCAGGATTTCACTGGGTCAATACAGGTATTCAATGAAGCAAACTGCGGACGGGCGGAAGTCGTCTACTCGGCCGTAGCCTGCCTGAGCCGATCGAATTCGATTTTCACTAGATTAGCTAGACGGCATTTTCTTTTTTTAGGATAAGCCGCAGAGACTCCTCCGTGTAAGCCGACTTGACGCCCAATCTCCCGGAATCATCGAAAACAATATATCCGGAATTAACAAGCACTGCATATGCAACCACACCGGCGAACCACCAATCCCCCCTAGTTTTTATGTCCGCCATATGAAAATATCCTTCACGTTCGGAGATCTCCTCAGAACAAGAAAAAAAGGATAACGAGCATTCAAGCCCTGACACCCACCCCTCAACAGTCAACGAACTCTCATTAAAAGGAATTTTGCCTTTCTCATTAGATACATCTATTCGAACCTCACTGCCGCCAAAAAGCACTGCCGCACTCTCCAACCATTCCTTAAGTTGCTCCAAACTGACAGGAAACGTGTGTACCGGGACATATATGCTGCTAGCCATGCTACTGCCTTATCTTTAGCGTGGAGCGCGCTTTCATCCACCCCTCATTCCAAATATTCCAATAGCCAAATTTCAAGCATCTATACATAATTTCAACAGCGCACTGCCATGCTGATGAAACATCCGGCATGGCAGGAGAAGTGCTAAAGAGCCAACTAGGTGAATAGTCATGCTGCGTACTTGGGAGAAATATTACTCATGGTGCCACCTCACTTTTCCCGGGACGGCTTAGCATTGGTCATGGCCGCCTTCGCTGCGTACATTCCAACCGACTCGACAACCATTCCGATCAACGTAAAAACAAAAATATCAAATTCCAACCCAAGCCAGACCAATATCGCGCCAACGCACAATAACGACCCTCGTAGCCAGCGTTTGAGGTCCCCCTTGCGAATGAAAGATCGAAAAATCATACCCCAATCCCCCACTGAAAATTGACAGCGACTGCGCCCGCTACCAAAAAAATAATAGAAGGATCGCATTCGATCTACATAAGGTAATAAATCCTGCAAGCCCAAGAGACAATAATGCCAACGGCCATTTGCTCAGCCCTGGCCAACGTATGCACATCCACATGAACACGAGCAACCCACTTACCAGGGAAGACTTGAACCAATACATGAATCCCCCAAGCCATCCTTTTATTTCTTTTCGCCCAAATAAAAACCACGTGAGGCCCAGCGATAGCACAGAAATTACCAGCACCCCAAAGGCAGTGAAGTCCGCTTTCATTAAATGCATCAAAACTACTCTCCAGGAGGTCTTTCCTTAATATTATGTGCCCCCGCCGCAAAAGTGCTTCCTGCCCGCATCCCTACGCCTGCACCGGAAAAAGTTTCTTACCCCAAGGAATATTGTTTTCAGCAAAAGTTTTCTCGATTTCATCGATAAATGGTTTGCAAACAAAATTTGGCTTGCAAACAAAACCATCCCCCCCTTCCTCATAGTCTTCTAACGGAGCCAAGTTATACTTTTCAACCAATTGCTCGCCCAAATCGGAGGCATAAATGAGAGGTTGTAGCCAATATACCGCCCCTTCGTCCGAAATCTTATCTGGATTGAATTGGGATAGTTTGTTGCAAAAATCTTCGTAATTCCGCAATTGACGTGCTTTCATCCACCCCTCATTCCAAAGATTCCAATAACCAACCTTTAAGCACCTATACATAATTTCAACAACGTACTGCCATTCTGATGAAAAATTCGTCAAAAAAGGAATGGTGCCAAAGAGTCCGCGGGGGGAATAGTCATCAAACGTCAATTGATAGAACTCAGTTTGAATAATTGCTGCGTACTTGGGAGAAATATTACTCATGGTGCCACCTCACTTTTCCCGGAGCGGCTTAGCATTGGCATGGTCGCCTTCGCCGTGCACATTCCAACCGACTCGACAACCATTCCGATCAACGTAAAAACAAAAATATCAAATGGCAACCCAAACCAGACCAATATCGCGCCAACGCACAATAACGACCCTAGCAACCGGCACTTTTGACGTCAAATGATTCAACGCTTCTCATTATCTTGAACAGCTCTACCCATTTGCTCTTTCTTTCTGGCCTTCAGCCACCCTGGTGGATATGGCGCACGATCGAAGGGACGGATATTCAACTGAGCCGCCCGCGCCGAGTACCCACCAACCGACGCAAATACAAGGCCTAAATAAAAAACCCAACCCGTATTCCAGATCTTGATATCAAAGAAAATTACGGCCACCCCAATAATTAACAAAGAGTAGCGGCAAACAGGGGCCACATTACCCTCTTTCACTAAAATTCGATAAACCACATCAACAATCGAATTCGTTTTAATCTGCATATCTAGCCTTCAGATATTCACCAAGCTCGTTGAATAGAATGCCCCCATCCGGAACAACTGCACCAGCCCTTTCACAGCTAGGTCAACTCCGCCACCAACCACGTAGGCTCCGTTCGGACTGCTTCACCTCGGTCTAGAGCCTCCTTGAATACCGCTCTTTTAGTCTTTCAGCAGATCTGAGAACACCATTCCCTTCATCAGGGAAGAAGGCTGAATAAATATCAGCAGCAATTTTCATAAGAGATACGTAGTCAGGCACGGAAATACTGGAAGTTTCCATTTCGCCCAAGAAAAAGCTGACCTCGTTGAAACTCTCCGGATCGTCCCAGTTCTGATCAAGAGAATAGAAAAAACCTTCGCTCACAGTGAAGCCAAATCCCCGCGAAGCCTCATAGATAAACGCAGGAAAATTAATTTTCTCTGTAACTATAGAAGCCTCTAGCAACGCGTAAAGGTCTTCAGAATCAAGACCAGTGGAAATAAGTGCCTTCTTGAGCGCATCAAGCCAGGGCACGTCGACCATCTTTTCTCCAACCGCAGCTTCCGAATCGACGGATGGCTTCATTACAACCCTCCAATCGGTTGAACATAATCATCTGGGAAATGGTGGAAGATATATCAATCTTCATCCGCCGACCGCTTCTTTCGCCTCGACTTTAGCCATCCTCGCGGATAGGGTGCAGAAGAGAAGGGACGAATCTTCAATTGGGCCGCCCGAGCGGAATACCCGCCCACCAAGGCAACAGCAAAGCCGACATACCAAATCCAGCCAGTATTCCAAAGTTTTATATCTGCAAAAAAAAGCGCGCCACCACATATTGCAAATAAATATCTAAATACGGGCGCAATATTGTCATCACGCATAAAGACGCGACGCATCATTTCCATAAAATTATTCATGGGTTAATTTGCATATTTGGATTTTAGGTATTGACCAATACCGTTAAATACAATGGAGCCACATGCTATCGAGTCACTGGCTGCGTGACGTTCGCTCCGGCCGTATCCCGGCTCAGCCCGGCCGTGCTGTCCGACGGACTCCAAAAATCCTATCGTTCATCCAAAATTGACTCCTTCCACTCATCAGGTTTTGTCATGCTATCGTCGCTCTTTGAATGGCTTCACTCCAATAGAACCTGCCCTAGCTGAATATCCCCCGACTGCACAAATAATCACCCCGACAAGAGTTATCCAATAGGAAGAAAACCAAGAACCGAGCCAACCCACCCCCATGCCAGAAATTACGAGGAAAAGTTGAAACAGCGGATGAAAATTCCCGTTTTTTATGAACACAAGCCCCGTTATTTGACTATAAGAGCGTACGGACTTGGCACTCTCCCGAGCGTTCCCGCTAGCGCGCCGAAACGGCCATTTGCTTTAGCCAGATATGCAATCACATCCGCATTCTGGTTGCCGCGATCGTTATAGTCCGCATGGCTTATTAACCTTGCCAAGCCTGCAGCGCATTCAGGCCAATTAGCTACCTCCCTCTGAACGGCAGAGGGGATACCACTCACATATTGCGTCACTGCGGGCAAAGATATAATCAGAACAGATGGCAAACGCCTCTTTTCATTCCGACATCATTTCCTTCGAAACATCATGGCGCTCGACAAACTCTTTGAATATCTGACAAACAAGTAAGAAATCAGTCGTTATGGCAGCAGCCGGATAAGGCTCTCCAAAAATAGCCTTGAAAGTGTCTGCCGATGAGGTCCTAAGTGTTCGAACCACATAATCTCCATTGTCAGAATATTCCCCAAGCATTAATAGATAATTAAATTCTTCAGCATACAACCTTAATTTTTGCGGTCCAAATTTCGGCGATGGATCCAATCTCGCCACAAGCACGCCAGGCAGCCCCTTTGAATATTCCTGCAGCCTTTCGTCCAACGCCGCTGAATCTGGATTCTGCAGAACTTGAAGCTGCGTACGCCCCTTTCTTGGCATTACCAAATACCCCCCAATCATCACATTCATTGCAATTTCCTTATCGAATTCATCCTCCGGGACCATAAATATATTTTTGCAGCTTTTGTTTCTTCATCCACTGCGTGCACAGTCACATATCTGAGACCAGCCTTTTCAGCAGCCGCTGCGATATCCCCCCGACAATAGTCACAAACATCTTTCCCTTTTACAACGATTGTCATTTCTGCCCCCTGAGTTTTGCCTGCTCGATACGCCTGCTCGATTACACCAATCTCAGCATGCGCACTCGCCATGTTTCCGTTGGGCATCGGTTTCCCTCTTTTCTGTACTTTCTCCAGAATTCTCTCAAAAATTAATGTAGAGTCCTCTGTCAGAAATTCGTAGTTTTGCCTAGCCGTTTGGTTAACGTCGTTAAATACTGCCTCCCCTATCCGCCCCTCAGCCTTCACGACTGGAATTGCGACTGGTTCCCCCAACAGCCGTGCATTGAATTTTTGAAACACCTCAACCAGCCGTGGTGTACCCAGCAGAGCAAAGGCTACATCCTTGCCCTTCGAACCAAGATATCCTGCACCTCCTCGTACAATTTCATCCTCAGTGATACCCGCCACAAGCAAACTTATTTGCTGATTGATAAGATCAACGCTACCTGGATCGTCTTGGTACAGTAGCTTGGCCGCCTCTAAGGATATAACTGCATCATTTATCCTACTAAACTTTGAAGTGCAGTTATTCCCGCAAGGCACACCTAGGTAAACTTCCGCTTTTGTAACTTGTTGACTCGCGGTTTCTCCGGGCACCCTCATACCAAACCGAGCCTGTTGTTCCGGGGTCCAAGACCCATCCCCATTGCCATTTAGTAGATGATTTCTTCGCTCCACCGGGTTTGCCACAAACAGGGATGCAGGCTTGTTTTCCGCTATATACTGACGTGCAAATTCATCGCGTCCACCGGTATTCACAGAGTCCGCTCGCTCGTCGACAAGAGCGTATCCCGCTGACAGTAACCGCTGATAGGCCTCTTCAACCGAGATATGCTGCCCTGTCACTTCAGCGACATACTTTTGCATGCCTACCGCGTTTTCCTTGGCCCACTTTCGCTCGTCTGGGTGCAACTGCCGGTTATACATGTTGGCAACAAGAGCCCCCCCCCGCACCACTTGCTCCCCCAGCTAGCCCACCAGCAGTACCCGCAATCACGTTAGTAATTACAGCAGCGACCTTGTCTCGGATTTCAGGCGATAGATCCGATACTGCCTTTTGAATTTGCTCTTGGACTAAGTTATTAGCTAAGTCACCAGCAACGGTGCCAGCTATCGCGCCAGCAACATTACCCCCACCCAGCGCGGCACCCACCCCAGCCACAGCGGCATGCAAGGCGACTGCCCCCTTCTTTCCTTCCCCCCATATTTCGGGATCATTCTTAGCAAGGTCCTTGAGCACATCCCCCGCAATCTGCATCCCCAACTGCCCAAACGCCTGCTGGAACTCCAGTTGCTCGCGGACCTTGTCCTTGTCGAAGATCTTCCCAATACTGCCGTTCGCCCCAGCCGTATCCCGGCTCAGCCCGGCCGTGCTATCCCGGCCCGTTCCCGCGTCCGAACGCACCGCCAGCGTGCCCGCCGACACCGCCGCGCGGGTCGTGCCCGTCTCGCTGCCGCTGGTGCTGGCGAAGCTCAACCCCGATGGCCCGGCGCCCAGCGCGGCGCCTTTGTTCGGCTTGTCGAACGCACCCGACATGCCCAGGTTGATGCCGACCGTGGTCGACTTGTATTGCGCCGTGTTGTGGATATCGCGGAATCCCAGCGTCTCGGTGGACAATCCGTTTTTCGCCGCATCGGCGTCGCTGGCGATGACCGCGCCATCCAATTGGGTGTGCCTGCCCACGTGGATGTCGTAACCGCCCGCGCCCGCATACAGCCCCGTCTGTTCGACGACGCTGTCGTAGTTGGACTTGGTCTTGCCGATACTCGCGCCCAGATAGGCATTGCCCGTCATCGAACCAAAACTGAAGCTCCCTCCGGCATTGACCTGCTTCTGCCTGGCGTCGTAGCGGTCTGAATCCTGCTGGCTCGCCAGCGTCAGGTTGCGGCCGATATCGGCGCGGATGCGGTCGGCGCGCGCCTGGGCGCCCTCCAACAGGGTGTCCCGGCCGGAAAGCAGCGCGAGGTTGTCTCGCGCGCTGACCTGCGTCTCGCGATGGGTCGTGCCGTTGCCGCGGGCCTTGCCACTGCCCGCGTAGCCGCTGGCAAAGATGTTGATGCCGCCGCCGCTACCGCTATCGGACACGCCGATGCCAACGCCGACCTTCCAGCCGCTGTTCTTGCTGGTGGAGACTTCGGTGGCGGTCTCGGCCTGGCTTTGCAGCATCAAGTCATTGGTGGCCGCCAGCAGGACGTTCCTGCCGGCCAGATCGCTCCCGATGAGGGACACGTTGCCCGTGCCGGCGGCGTCTTTTTCGCCCGCGGCCATGAGGGAAAGATCGCCCCCGGCCATGACGGACGAGGCAAAGGCGGTGTCCTGGGTGCGCCGGGTTTCGCTGACGGATTTGCTGGCGCCCAGGCTGATCTGGATCTGGGCGCTGGCAGCTTCCTTCCGCGCCGGCGTTGCGTTGTCGGCCTTTGCCGCGTCCATCATCCGATTGGCCTGCACGACCTGATAGGCCGCCTGCCCGACCTTGACGGCGGCCAGGCGGCCATCCTTGGCCTCGCCGGCTTGCTGCAAGGTTCCCTGGACCTGCTGGGCCGCGCCCAGCATGCCGCCAGCCACGCCGATGGTCAGGCCGGACTGCTTGAGCTCGTGGTATTCGTGTTGCCGCGCGTCGCCGACACCGGCGAGGATCGCGACGTTGCTGCCGGCCACGGAAATGTTGCCATCCTGGGCTAGCAGGTTGCTGGCCATGACATCGACATTGCGTCCCGCATCGATGCCGAGGTTGCCACCGGCGCTGCCCACCGTGCTGGCCGAATAGCCCCCGCTGGCGCCGCGCATCCAATCGGTGCGCTGTTGCGTGCTGTAGCCGATGCTGAATCCGCCCCCGCCACCAAAGCCCGACCGCTTGACCTTTTCGTACTGGTAGTCCTTGTAGGTTTCGTCCTTGGCCAGAACCTGCAAGTCCCTGCCGACGGCGATCCCGACGTCGCGGTCGCCCAGGACGTTCGAGCCAAGGACAGTGATGTCACGCCCGGCCAGCATCGCGACCGTGTCGCCGCCAAAGGTCGAGCTCACGCCTTGCGTCCATTCCGTCTCGCTCTTGCGATGGGTTTTCTTGCTGGACAGGAATCCCTTTTCCTTGAAGTAGGTCTCGTTGTACGTGTAGCCGGCCGAGTCTCCCGCCAGCACGTTGATATCGCGCTGCGCGTTCACGCCCAGGGCGCCCGACGCCGAGACATCGGCGGCGCGGGCGTTGACATCGTTGCCGGCGAGCAGCGTCAGGTCGCCGCCCGCGGCGATGCGCGTGCCGACATCGGTCGCGGCGCGCAGCTCGGCGCGGTTGCGGCTGTCGTAGCGGAAGGATTCGGCGTAGCGGGTCTCGGCGCTGGTCAGGTTGATGTCGTTGCCGGCCTGGATGCGTGCATCGCCCGTGGCGTCGATGACGGCGGCCTGGGCCGAGAGGTCGCGCCCGGCCTGGATGTCGAGCGTGCCGGCGTCGATGCGCGACACGCCATCGATGCGGGTGCTGGAGACGCCGCCGCTGGCGCTGGATCGGGTCGAGGCCGACAGGGTGATGTCGCGGCCCGCCTTGAGCGCGATGGCGCCGCCCTTGATTAGCCCCGCCAGGTCGTGGATGTCGTTGCGGGCGCTCAGGTCGATGCTGCCGGCCTGCATGGCGCCGCCGGCGTTGCGCACGTCGCCGGCGTTGACGACCAGGGCGCGGCGCGCGCCCAGCGTGCCGCTGTTGGTCAGGTCGCCGGCCACGTCGATGCGGGTATCGCGGCCGGCGATCAAGGTGCCGTCGCCGCGCAGGTCGCCTGGCTTGACGGCCAGGTAGACCTGGGGCGCAAGCACTGTCTGGCGCGAGCCGTCGGGCAGCGTGACGGTGGTCTCGACCAGCCAGACGATGTCGCCGGTCAGCCGGCGCATCTGGTCTTCGGTAAGCGCGGTGCCCAGCGTCAGGTCGAATCGGCCGGCAAAGTCGGCGCCGGCCGCGAGCAGCGCCTTGTACTGCGATTCATTGTCGGCGTAGTCGCCGACAAAGCGGCTGCCGGTGGCCAGCATGATCTGCTCGGCCACCTGGCGCTGTTCGTAGAAGCCATCGCCCAGGCGCTTGAGTGTCAGGCCCGGGTCCTGGTTGAGGCGGCGCAGCAGCATGTCGCTGGAGACGGCACTGCGCAAACCGGTGAACTGGCGGTCGGTGACGACCAGGGCCGGCGCATCCGGCGAGGCGACCACCTGATACAGCCTGTTGGTCGGCAATACCGGCGGCAGGGTGACCACGCGCACCGTCTGATTGCCCGGAGCGCCGATGTCGATGATGCGTGCGACGGGCCGCCGGGACGGCGCCGCGCTGGCCGGCGGATTCGACAAAAGCGCGGCGGGCGGCGCCGCATGGGCGCTGTCGGGCAGGGCGGCGTGGCCCATGGCCGACCCGACTGCCACGTCCAGGCGCTCGGGTTCGGCGGCACTTTCATAGTGCCCCCAGGATTCGTTGCGATGACGCCGGCGCGTAACGGTGTGCACGATCGAGCCGACCCGCTCGATATGCCTTTCGCCGGGCGCGCCCCGGTTGTCGATGCCCGGGCCGTTCACGGTCAAGGCGCCACCCGCCACGATACGGCTCTTGTCATTGATGACCGCGCCGCTGAAGGCGGCATCGCCACCGGCCAAGATGCTGGCCGGGTCCGACGACGTGACGCGGGTCTCGCTGACGTCCTCGCGCACGATGTAGTAGAAGAAGTTGCGGACCAGGCGGTTGTTGAAGTCGGCGTTGAAGGCGCGGATTCTGGCTTGCAGTTCGTCGTGGCGCGCCTTGTTGATCGCCTGCGCCTCTTCCCGCGCTGCGGCGGCTGCCTTTGCGCAATCGTCGGTATTGCACTGGCCTTGCTGTGGGGCAGGGACGGGCACCGGTTCTTCCACGTCGAACACTTGCCAGACGCGATCGCCGGCGTGGTAGCGAGGGACAGGAACGCGTGCCGACAGTACGCCCCCTGACCGTACCCACGCATAGGCCGGGGGAATAGGTGCGTCCACCCCCTCTTCGCCCTTGACCCGTGGCACGTAGTCAAACGGCGGACCGTAGCGCGACTCCGGATACTTGGCCGACGGCAGCAACAGGCTGCGGTCGGGGTCGTCGTTCAGGAACGCCGGGTCCTTGCCGCACGAGGTGGTGACCGAATCGCACAGCCACGTGGTGGCGCCGTCCAGCAATTCGGTGCCGTTCTCCAGCCGGTAGTAGATCTTGCGGTCGGCATGGCTGACCTGCACCTGTTCGCTGGTGAAGTGCGGGTTGAGGTTTTCGATGTGGTCGGCGGCGATGCGGGCGTCACCACCGGCCTCGATGGTGGCGGATATGTTCGATACCGTGTCCGCCTGGCCCGCCGCCAGACCCGCGATATCCAGATTGCGCCCGATCCGCAGGTCGTCCGCCGCGTACAGCAGGGCATGCTCGCGGTTGGTCAACGTGCCCGCGCCCAGGTCCATATCGCCGCGCGAGGCGATGACGGCGTTGGCATCGTTCAACAACGTCGGCGCCAGGATGGCGATGCGGTCGCCGTAAAGGCGCCCGCTGTTGCGCAGGCTGCCCGCGCGGATGTGGCTGTCGCCTGCGTCGATCAAGCCGGCATTGGCCAGCTCTCCGCTGATGGCCAGGTCGATGCCACGCAGGCCGATGAGTTCCCCCGTCGCGCCATTGGTGAGCGCGTCGGCGGTGATCCGCAAGTCTTGCCCCGCGTGCAGCTTGCCGTCGTTACGCAGCGTGCCGGTGGCCAGGGCCAGCGACCCGACCGTGGCCAACTCGCCCTCGGCATTGCGCAGATCGCCAACCTGAAGCCGCGCATCGCCTTGGGATGCGAGCCTGCCGCCGCTGTTGTCGAGCGCGCCGGCGGTCAGGTCCAGTTCGCGGCCGGCGCCGATGCGGCCGGACTGGTTGTCGAGGGCATCCGTCACCAGCGCGATGCGCGCCCCCGCCAGCCCAAGGCGACCGGAGAGGGCGTCGGGATTGGCCGCGTCAGTGTCCGTGGCGTCGGCACCAGCGCCCGCGATACCGCCGGCCAGCGTGTCGCGATTGTCCACACGGCCCGCGTGCAGGACCAGCGCATCGTCTCCCTGAATCCGGCCGGCACGGTTGTCGAGCACGCCTTGCGTCTGCAGGGTGAGGTCGCTGGCTGCCATCAGGCCGTTTGCGTTCGCCACCTCCTGCGCACGCAGCAAGGCCACGCCCTCGGCGGCGAAGGTGCCGCCAGCGTTGTCGATCTTGCCACCGGCATTCAGCGTAAGTTCGCCGGCGCCAAGAATCTTGCCTCGCGCGTTGTCCACGCCCGAGGCGCGGATGTCGGCCACGCCGCCGTAGACGCTGCCGTCCTGGTTGCGCAGGTCGCCAAGGATGTCCAACGCCAACCTGTCGGCCGCGACGTGGCCACGTTCGTTGAACATGTCTGCGGCGCCCAGCGTGGCGCGCCCCTGGGCGAGCAGGCTGCCGTCCGTGTTGTCGAGGCGGCCCGAGATGGCAAGGTCCAAGGCGCCAGCGCTGGCGAGCTTGCCTGCGGCATTGACCAGGCTGCCGGCATCGATGCCGACCACGCCGCCGTAGACGCGGCCACCCTGGTTGCGCAGCGCGCCCACGCTGGCGACCGCCAGCGTGCCTTGGGCTTGCAAGACGCCATCGCGGTTATCGACATCGGCGGCTTGCAGCGCGATATCGCCGCCAAGCAGCTTGCCGCCCAGGTTGTGGAACGCGCCGCCGCCATCGATACGGGCGGTGTCGCGGGCCTGGATCACGCCGTCCTGGTTGTCGATTCGGCGGGTGCCGCTGATCGCCACGGCACGGCCCGACACCACGCCGCCAGTCCCGTTGACGACCACGTCGCCGTCCAGCGCTACCGTATCCCCGCCAGCGATCGTGCCGCCACCGTTATCGATGGCGCCTGCCACGTGGCCGTCAAGCGCGCCACCGCTGGTGAGCTTGCCAAGCGTGTTGTCCAGGCTGCCGGCATGCAGCGAGACCGATGCGCCATATAGCGCGCCGCCTCGGTTGAAGAGCGCGCCCGTGGCGTCCAAGGCCAATACACCGCCGGCCGCCAACTGGCCTTCCGACAGATCGAGGGTGTCTCCGCGCAGCAGGGCGTCGCCGCCCGCCAGCAGGGTGCCCGTGTTGCCGATGCGCGCGGCTTGCACGTCCAGCCCGGCCGGCCGCAGCGAGCCATCCGCTTGCAGGCCGGCGCTCACCGCCCCCCCGTTGTCGAAACGGCCAGCCACAAGGCGGCTGCCGGCGCCCGAGGACATGGCCCCGTCGTTGCCGATCCTGCCTGCGGCATCCAAGGCCAAAGCGCCGGCCGCGGCAACCGCGCCCGCGTTGACGACATCGCCCGCGCTACGTACCGCCAAGTCGGTGGCGGCCTGCATATGTCCCGATGGCTGGATACGGACATCACCGTTCACGTCGACCGACAGCGCGCCCGTCAACGCAGCCAGATTGCCGCCGATGTTCACGCCCACGCCGGCCTCGGTGCCGATCAGGCGGATGCTGTTGGCGTACATGCCGCCCAGCGCGGCGGTGTCCAGCGCCACGATGGGCGCGGGGCCATCACCCGCCTGCGCGGATATGGCGTCCGAGCCATAGTCAACGCGCGATGCGCCAGCCGTCACATTCAGCCGGTTCGCCCAGATGCCCGCGTTGATCTCCAGCGTGCGCGCGAGCAGGTCCACTTGGCTGAGGTTCATGCCGTTCAGGCCTTGCCCCTCGACCGCGAGCCGGCCTGTCGTCACGTCAAAGCCAATGCCGCCGTCCGGCCCGACGCGCGGCTTGCCGGTGGTCAGCGTGGCGCGGTCCGCGTTCAGGAATCCGCAGCCATTGCACGTAATACCCGCCGGGTTGGCGACGATGACGTTGGCCCGATTGCCAGCCACTTCCAACGTGCCGAGCAATTGCGACGGATTGGGCGCGGTGACCTGGTTGAGAATGGCGCCCGCATGCCGATTGCCGAGCATGGGGTTGCCCGGCACTTGTCCGGCC
>NZ_JCBANN010000094.1:0-13076 GCF_059761975.1 Achromobacter sp. 46006 | reverse complement strand
TAATTACATTTCACTCATTCTCGTATACTCAGCTGTACGTAATATCACATTTTTGTTACACACCTGCCCAGCCCAACACGCGACATCCACATGTTGGTTGGCCGCGGGCAGCGTCAGATTTGAAAAAGAGCAAGCATTTCCCCCGCCCCCCGCCGATGCGCCCCCGCCGCAGCCGGACGCCACGGACAGCGCCCCCCCTTCCGCCGCGCCGTCGCCTGACGACGCCGCGCCGACGCCGCACACCCAGGGCCAGTCCGCCGCGAGCGCGGCGCCCGCCGCAGCCGCCATCCCGGCCCGCGAAGGCGCCGCTCCGCACGCGGACAGCCCCGCCATGCCCAAGCCCACGTTGCGCATCACCGAGATCCCCGCCGAGAATCCGCATGCCTGGGTCGACAACCTGAAAGTCGAACTGGCGCGCTGCGCCACGCTGGGTTTTTTCGAACGCCCCGATTGCGCCTGGGCGGCGCGCAAGCAGTATTGCGGCCCGAACCAGGGCTGGGGCGCCATCAAAGAATGTCCGGCCCACCCCTGACCCTGCGCAATCTTCGTCCGAGAATTTCACCGCGAGACGTTGAAGTACGCAATAATCACGCATAATCCATCTGTTCCGGACGCCGTCCGGCAAGCCTCACAGGACTCCCCACCATGGATCTTTCCGTCAGCAACACCGTGAACACCGGCCTGGCCATGCGTGATGCGCAGCTGATGCAGGAAGTCCAGGCCCGCGTCACCAAGAAAGCCATCAACGCCCAGGCCGACACGGTCGCCACGCTGATGCAGTCCCTGCCGGTCGTCGCCATCGACGGCAAGATCGGCACCCGCATCAATACCCAGGCATAAATCGCCCTGGCGCGCGGCAACGATTGCCGCGCTCCCTTCGCTTTGGCGCGCCCTCTTCGGGCGCCGCCTTTTCGCGCAGCCCTTCGCGCAGCCTTTTCGCGCAGCCTTTTCGCGCAGCCTTTTCGCGCCGCCCTCTCGCGCCCCCTTTCGCCTCCCTGTCCGCCCCGGCTCACGCCGTCAGGCCTCCAGGTGCCTGCGCATCAATTCCTCGAACCACTCCAGGAACACCGCCAGCCGGCGCGAACGCTGCCGCCGGTGCGGATACAGCAATGCCACCGGCATGGGCGCGGCGCGATGCGCCGGCATGACTTCCACCAGTTCGCCCGCCTCCAGCAGGTCCTGCACGTCGAAGCGCGGAATCTGGATCAGCCCCAGGCCCGCCAGGCAGCAGGCGATATAGCTTTCGGCGTTGTTCACCACCACCCGGCTGGGCACCGCGATGAGCTGGCGACCGCCGTCGTCGGCCACCACCTCCCAGGGTAGTTCGCGCCCCGTGGTGGGCGAAGCGTAACCCACCATCCAATGCCCCGCCGGTAGTTCGTCCGCCGCATGGGGCACGCCCTGGTCGCGCAGATAGGCGGGACTGGCGCAATTGACCAGGCCGATATTGCCCAGCGGCCGCGACACCAGGCTGCTGTCGTGCAGCGCGCCGACGCGCACCGCGCAGTCGACGCCTTCCTGGATCAGGTCGATGGCGCGGTCGCTGGACCCCAGCGCCAGTTGCAACCGGGGATGGCGCCGCAGCAGGCCCGGCAGCGCCGGCGCCACCAGGCGGCGCGCGATGCGGCTGGGCACGTCGACGTTGAGCCGGCCGGACACCTGGCGCTGGCTTTGCTGGAACAAGTGGTCGATGTCCTCGACTTCGGACAGCAGCGGCCGCAAGCGCTCCAGCAACTGGGCGCCATCGGCGGTCAGGCGCACCTGGCGCGTGGTCCGGTGCAGCAGCCGCGCGCCCAGTTGCGCTTCCAACTGCTGGACGGCGGCCGACACAGAAGCGCGCGGCAGCTCCAGCGCGTTGGCGGCCTTGATGAAACTGCCCATCTCCGCCACTTGCGCGAAGACGCGATACTGTTCGAACCTGTCCATGCTCCCCCGGTTTGCGGCAGTGCCGGCGACACCCCGCCGCCCGTGACAGCATAGCCGGTCCGGCGGGCGTCGCGGATACGGCGGACGGCGGCCCCGCCAGGCTCTGGGCCGCCACGAACCGCTGCGCGAGCGGCGGCCCGGCAGGCCGCGGCGGTTACTTGGTGGTGTAGCCGCCGTTGATCAGGATGGTCTGGCCGGTGATCCACCAACCGTCGCTGACGAGGTGCCGGATGAACGGCACCACGTCCTCGATGTCAGTCAGGCCGGTCTTGGAGAACGGCGACAGCGCGGCGGCGGTCTTGTGGTACGCCACGGCGTCGGCGCCTTCGGCGGGATAGAAGAAAGGCGTATCCATCGGGCCCGGTCCGACCGCCGTGACCGAGATGCCACGCGCGCCGAACTCCTTGGAGGCCGCGCGGGTGTAGTGCTCGACCGGCGCCTTGGTGCCGGCATAGGCGGCGTAGAACGGCGTGAACGCGCCCAGCAGCGAGGTCACCAGGGTGCAGACCTTGCCGTTGTCGTTGACGTGGCGGCCGGCCTCTTTCAGGAAGAAGAAGGCCGTCTTGGCGTTGACCGCGCTCATCTCGTCGTATTCGGCTTCGCTGATTTCGGTCAGCGGCTTCTTGAGCACCTTGCCGACGGTGTTGATGGCAATGTCGGGCCGCCCCACCGCCGCCACCGCGTCGGCGAACAGCTTCTCGACCGCGCCGGCCGTGGTCAGGTCGGCCTGGAATGCCACACCCTTGGCGCCGGCGGCCTGAATCGCGGCCACGGTGGCGTCGGCCTCGGCCTTGGACCCGGTGCTGTTGTAGTGGATGGCGACGGCCTTGGCGCCCTGCTGCGCCAGGTCGCGGGCGATCAGGCCGCCCAGGTTCTTGGCGCCGCCGGCGATCAGGACGACTTTGCCCTTGATGGAATGGTCTGCCATGGAAAATCTCCCGCATGTGTCAATGGAGATTCGATTCTAGGCAGCGGCGCCGCGCGGATCAGCCGGGCGCGGCCGGATAGATTATCCAGAAAAACACCCCAATCGCGCCGGCTGTGCGGCGCGCGCGTCACGAACACCAGTGGAAAACAAGCCGCATCGAACGGCCTCGAACAACGCGCCACAATGAAAACAGCCCGAAGGCCAGGGGCGCTTCGGGCTGCGGTGCAGGCATTCGGATCCAAGATCCGGCCAGCCAGGGCTGGGTTACTTCTTCTTCATCGGCGGCAGGTCGGTGCACACGCCTTCGGCCACTTCGGCCGCCATGCCCACCGATTCGCCCAGGGTCGGGTGCGGGTGGATGGTCTTGGCGATGTCGATGACGTCCGCGCCCATTTCCACGGCCAGCGCCACTTCGCTGATCAGGTCGCCGGCATGGGTGCCGACGATGCCGCCGCCCAGGATGCGGTGCGACTCGGCGTCGAACAGCAGCTTGGTGAAGCCTTCGTCGCGGCCGTTGGCGATGGCGCGGCCGGAAGCGGCCCACGGGAACACGCCCTTCTCGACCTTGATGCCCTGCTTCCTGGCTTCGTCTTCGGTCAGGCCGACCCACGCCACTTCCGGATCGGTGTAGGCCACCGACGGAATCACGCGGGCGTCGAAGAACGACTTCTGGCCGGCGGCGGCTTCGGCCGCCACGTGGCCTTCATGCACCGCCTTGTGCGCCAGCATCGGCTGGCCGACGATGTCGCCGATGGCGAAGATGTGCGGCACGTTGGTGCGCATCTGGCGATCGACCTCGATGAAACCGCGGTCGGTCACGGCCACGCCCGCCTTGTCGGCGCCGATCTTCTTGCCGTTGGGGCTGCGGCCCACGGCCTGCAGCACCAGGTCGTAGCGCTGCGGTTCCTTCGGCGCGCCCTCGCCCTCGAAGGTGACGTAGATGCCGTCTTTCCGGGCTTGCGCGCCGACCGTCTTGGTCTTGAGCATGATGTTGTCGAAGCGGCCGGCGTTCTTCTTCTGCCAGACCTTGACCAGGTCGCGGTCGGCGCCCTGCATCAGGCCGTCCAGCATTTCCACCACGTCCAGGCGCGCGCCCAGCGTGGAGTACACCGTGCCCATTTCCAGGCCGATGATGCCGCCGCCGATGATCAGCATCTTCTTGGGGATTTCACGCAGCAGCAAAGCGCCGGTGGAATCGACGATGCGCTCGTCCTGCGGCAGGAACGGCAGCTTCACCGATTGGCTGCCGGCGGCGATGATGGCCTGCTTGAAGCGGATGGTCTGCGATTTGCCGTCGGCGCCCTTGACCGCCAGGTGGTTGGCATCGGCGAATTCGCCCACGCCCGTCACCACGGTGACTTTGCGCGCCTTGGCCATGCCGGCCAGGCCGCCGGTCAGCTTGGCGACCACGCTGTCCTTGTAGCCGCGCAGCTTGTCCAGGTCGATCGTGGGTTCGCCGAAGCTGATGCCGTGGGCCGCCAGCTCGCGCGCCTCGTCGATGATGGCGGCGTTGTGCAGCAGCGCCTTGGACGGGATGCAGCCCACGTTCAGGCAGACGCCGCCCAGCGTGGCGTAGCGTTCGACCAGCACCACGGACAGGCCGAGGTCGGCGGCGCGGAAGGCGGCCGAGTAGCCGCCGGGGCCCGCGCCCAGCACCAGCATGTCGTATTCGGCGTCGGCCGAGCCCTTGAAGGTCGCGGCGGCGGGCGCCGCGGCGGCCGGCTTGGCCTCGGCCTTGGGGGCTTCGGCCTGCGGCGCGTCGGCCTTGGGCGCTTCCTTGGCGGCCGGCGCGGCGGCGGCATCGGCCGCTTCCACTTCGAGCACCACGGCGCCTTCGGCGACCTTGTCACCGACCTTGACCGCGATCGACTTCACCACTCCGCCCTGCGAGGCGGGGATTTCCATCGAGGCCTTGTCGGACTCGACCGTGATCAGGCTCTGTTCGGCCTTGATGGTATCGCCCACGGCGACCAGCACTTCGATGACTTCGACTTCCTTGAAGTCACCGATGTCCGGCACTTTGATTTGAACGGTATTGCTCATAGGGCTCCCCGTTTACAGCGCGATGCGGCGGAAGTCGGCCAGCAAGGCGCCCAGATAGGCGTTGAACCGGGCAGCGGCGGCGCCGTCGATGACGCGGTGGTCATACGACAGCGACAGCGGCACGATCAGGCGCGGCACGAACTGCTTGCCGTCCCAGACCGGCTTGTGCGACGAACGCGACACGCCCAGGATGGCCACTTCGGGCGCATTGATGATGGGCGTGAACGAGGTGCCGCCGATGCCGCCCAGCGACGAGATCGAGAAGCAGCCGCCCTGCATATCGGCGGGCGAGATCTTGCCTTCGCGCGCCTTCTTGGACAGGTCGGTCATTTCCTGGGCGATCTGCAGGATGCCCTTCTTGTCGGCATCGCGGATCACCGGCACCACCAGCCCGTTGGGCGTGTCGGCGGCGAAGCCGATGTGGTAGTACTGCTTGAGCACCAGGTTGTCGCCGTCCAGCGAGGCGTTGAACTCGGGGAACTTCTTCAGGGCCGCGACCACGGCCTTGATCAGGAAGGCCAGCATCGTGACCTTGATGCCCGACTTCTCGTTTTCCTTGTTCAGCGTGACGCGCAGCGCTTCCAGGTCGGTGATGTCCGCTTCGTCGTTGTTGGTGACGTGCGGGATCATGACCCAGTTGCGGTGCAGGTTCGCGCCGGAGATCTTCTTGATGCGCGACAGCGGCTTGGCTTCGATCGGGCCGAACTTGGTGAAGTCGACCTTGGGCCACGGCAGCAGGCCCAGCGCGGCGCCATCGGCCGAACCACCGGCGGCGGCCACCGGGCCGGCGGCCAGCGCCTGCTTGACGAAACCGCGCACGTCGTCGGCGGTGATGCGGTCCTTGGGACCGGTGCCCTTGACCTTGCTCAGGTTCACGCCCAGTTCGCGGGCAAACTTGCGCACCGACGGCGAGGCGTGCGGCAACTGGCCGGGCTTGAGGTTGGCGTCTTCCAGCGCGGCGGCGGGAGCCGGACGCGAGCCGGCGGCGGGCGTGGCCGGGGCGGCGGGCGCTTGCGCCTTGGCGGCCGGGGCTTCCGACCTGGCCGGCGCGGCTTCGGCCTTGGCAGCCGGCGCAGCGGCGGCGGGCGCGCTGCCCTCCACCACGACCACGACCGAGCCCTTGGCGACCTTGTCGCCGACCTTGACCTTCACTTCCTTGACCACCCCGCCCTGCGAGGCCGGGATCTCCATCGAGGCCTTGTCGGACTCGACGGTGATCAGGCTCTGCTCGGCCTTGATGGTGTCGCCGACGGCGACCATGACTTCGATGACTTCCACTTCCTTGAAGTCGCCGATGTCCGGCACCTCGATTTCGACCGGGCCGCTGCTGGCGGCCGGCGCGGCGGCCTCGGACTTGGCGGCGGGCGCGGCGGCGGCCGCCTGCCTGGGCGCTTCGGCCTTGGGTTCTTCCTTGGCGGCCGGGGCGGCGGCGTCGGCCGCTTCCACCTCGAGCACCACGGCGCCTTCGGCGACCTTGTCGCCGACCTTGACCGCAATCGACTTCACCACCCCGCCCTGCGAGGCGGGGATTTCCATCGAGGCCTTGTCGGATTCGACGGTAATCAGGCTCTGCTCGGCCTTGATCGTGTCGCCCACCGCCACCAGCACTTCAATGACTTCCACTTCCTTGAAGTCGCCGATGTCGGGAACCTTGATTTGCACGACGTTGCTCATGTCTCTTTACCCTCAGGCGTATTGCGGGTTGGCTTTGTTCGGGTTGATGCCGTACTTCTTGATGGCTTCGGCCACCTTGGCAACCGGCACCTTGCCTTCGTCGGCCAGCGCGCGCAGCGCGGCGACCACGACGAAGTGGCGATCCACTTCGAAGTGCTCACGCAGCTTGGCGCGGAAATCCGAACGGCCGAACCCGTCGGTGCCCAGCACCTTGTATTCGCGGCCCTTGGGCACGAACGGACGGATCTGGTCCGCAAACAGCTTCATGTAGTCGGTCGAGGCGATGATCGGGCCTTCCGTCTTGGCCAGCTGTTCCGTGACGTACGCCACCTGCGGCTTCTTCTCGTCGGGGTGCAGCATGTTGTGGCGCTCGGCGTCCAGGCCGTTGCGGCGCAGTTCGGTGAAGCTGGTGACGCTCCACAGGTCCGAGGCCACGCCCCAGTCGGCTTCCAGCAGTTCCTGGGCCGCCATGACTTCGCGCAGGATCGTGCCCGAGCCCATCAGTTGCACGCGGTTCTTGCCCTTGCCGTGCGACTTGAGCTTGTACATGCCCTTGATGATGCCTTCCTCGTCGCCGGCGGTCAGGCCAGGCTGCGGGTAGTTTTCGTTCATCACCGTCAGGTAGTAGTAGACGTTTTCCTGGTCTTCCACCATGCGCTTGAGGCCATGCTGGATGATCACGGCCAGTTCGTGGCCGAAAGTCGGGTCGTACGAGACGCAGTTGGGGATGGTCGAGGCCAGGATGTGGCTGTGGCCGTCTTCGTGCTGCAGGCCTTCGCCGTTGAGCGTGGTGCGCCCGGCGGTGCCGCCCAAGAGGAAGCCGCGCGCCTGCATGTCGCCGGCCGCCCAGGCCAGGTCGCCGATGCGCTGGAACCCGAACATCGAGTAGTAGATGAAGAACGGGATCATGATGCGGTTGTTCGAGGAGTACGACGTGGCCGCCGCGATCCACGAGCTCATCGCGCCCGCTTCGTTGATGCCTTCCTGCAGGAGCTGGCCGTCGGCCGACTCCTTGTAGTACATGACCTGGTCCTTGTCGACCGGCACGTACTTCTGGCCTTCCGGCGCGTAGATGCCGATCTGGCGGAACAGGCCTTCCATGCCGAAGGTGCGCGATTCGTCGGCCAGGATCGGCACGACGCGCGGGCCGAGTTCCTTGTCGCGCAGCACCTGGTTCAGGATGCGCACGAAGGCCTGGGTGGTGGAGATCTCACGGCCTTCGGCGGTGGGTTCCAGCACGGCCTTGAAGGCGTCCAGGGCCGGGGCCTTGAGCTGCTCGTCGGCCTTGGCGCGGCGGCGCGGCAGGTAGCCGCCCAGCGCGGCGCGGCGCTCGTGCAGGTACTTCATTTCGGGCGAGTCTTCGGCCGGCTTGAAGTACGGCAGGTCGGCCAGCTTGTCGTCCGGGATCGGGATGCCGAAGCGGTCGCGGAATTCGCGGATCGAGTCCAGTTCCAGCTTCTTCTGCTGGTGGGTCGGGTTCTTGGCCTGGCCCACGTGGCCCATGCCGTAGCCCTTGATGGTCTTGGCCAGGATGACGGTCGGCTGGCCTTCATGCTTGGAGGCGGCGTCGAACGCGGCGTAGACCTTGTGCGGATCGTGGCCGCCACGGTTCAGGCGCCAGATGTCCTCGTCGCTCATGCGCGACACGGCTTCCAGCAGCTTGGGGTGCTTGCCGAAGAAATGCTCGCGCACGAACTTGCCGTCGTTGGCCTTGTACGCCTGGTACTCGCCGTCGACGGTTTCTTCCATGATCTTGCGCAGGATGCCTTCCTTGTCGTGCGCCAGCAGCGGATCCCAGTAGCCGCCCCAGATCAGCTTGATCACGTTCCAGCCCGAACCGCGGAAGTCGCCTTCCAGTTCCTGGATGATCTTGCCGTTGCCGCGCACCGGGCCGTCCAGGCGCTGCAGGTTGCAGTTGATGACGAAGATCAGGTTGTCGAGCTTTTCACGGGCTGCCAGGGCGATGGCGCCGAGCGACTCGGGTTCGTCCATTTCGCCGTCGCCGCAGAACACCCAGACCTTGCGCTTGCTCGTGTCGGCAATGCCGCGGGCGTGCAGGTACTTGAGGAAGCGGGCCTGGTAGATGGCCATCAACGGGCCCAGGCCCATCGACACCGTGGGGAACTGCCAGAAGTCCGGCATCAGCTTCGGATGCGGGTACGAGGACAGGCCCTTGCCGTCCACTTCCTGGCGGAAATGGTTCAGTTGTTCTTCGGTCAGGCGGCCTTCGAGGTAGGCGCGGCCGTACATGCCGGGCGAGGTGTGGCCCTGGAAGTAGACCAGGTCGCCGCCGTGGTCTTCGGTCTCGGCATGCCAGAAATGGTTCTGGCCGCAGCCGATCATGGTGGCCAGCGAGGCGAACGAGGCGATGTGGCCGCCCAGGTCGCCGCCATCCGGCGGGTTGTGCTTGTTGGCCTTGACCACCATGGCCATGGCGTTCCAGCGCACGTACGAGCGGATGCGCGATTCCAGTTCCAGGTTGCCCGGGTGCGCCGGCTCCAGGCCGGGAGGAATCGTGTTGACGTAAGCGGTGTTGGGCGAGAACGGGATGTGGGCGCCGGAACGACGGGCTTCGTCGATCAGGCGTTCCAGCAGGTAGTGCGCGCGCTGCGGTCCTTCGCGGTCAAGGACGGCTGCCAGGGCTTCGAGCCACTCCTGGGTCTCTAGGGTGTCTTCGTCGTTGGCAGCCTGCACGGCGCCAGCCTGGGCGAAAGAGGACATCGTGTGTCTCCTGTTGGGGTTCGTTCGTGACCACACCCGCTTATTTGTCTACTCGCGGACACGCCATGGCAGTCGGGATCATCCGGGCTACCATGCCATGCATGGGTCGGGGTGTTGTGCTGGAGACCGGCTACTCGGGAGCGGTTTCCCTATCAGCCGGCATTCTAAGAAAGAAGATTAACCGGTCGCAAGGAAAATTTCATGTTGCGGTACGGCATTTCATAATGCGAAAACATGAACGGAAGCTGAAAAGGATATCCCCACTTTTTTAGCCGATCACCCGACTGGCGGGCTTGATTCCCGGCAATTCCCCGCCGACACGCACTAAAATGCCCCCCACGCCGCGCCTTCGGCTTGCTGCCCCTGCCGGGGCGTTTTCATCTTGAGGCGGCTCGGCGACGAAAAATGCCCGGCCTATCCGGCCCAAACTACATGTCCAGCGCGCCCAAGTCCAATATACCCACGCCGTTCCATGACCACGCCCGCACGCGCCGCCGCGGGGTGTACTGGGTCACGCCCGCGATGGTGCTGATCCTCTATATCTGTGTGATGGGGGTGTTCTTCTGGTTGCAGCGCATCCATGACGACAGCGTCATGTTCGTGACCATCGACCAGGAAATGCGGCAACAGCGCCTGATCTGGGTGGTGCTGGCGCTGTCGTGCGTGATCGTCATCAGCCTGCTGATGCTGTGGCGCTATACGCGCTTCCGCTCGGCCGCCGAGGCCGCCCTGATCGCCGAGACCGGTTTCCGCCGCGCCATGGAGAACTCCATGTCCACCGGCATGCGCGTGCTGGACATGGAAGGCCGCATCGCCTACGTCAATCCGGCCTTCTGCCGCATGATCGGCTGGAACGAGGCCGACCTGATCGGCCGCAGCCCGCCCTTCCCCTACTGGGTGCCGGGCCGCCACGAACAGCACCAGCACACGTTGGACGTGCTGATGTCGGGCAAGACGCCCAGCAGCGGCCTGGAAGTCGAGGCCCAGCGCCGCGACGGCTCGCGCTTCACGGCGCGCATGTACGTGTCGCCGCTGCTCGACCCCAACGGTAACCAGATCGGCTGGATGACGTCGATGACCGACATCACCGAGCCCAAGCGCATTCGCGAAGCCCTGACCGCCGCGCACGAGCGCTTCATGACGGTGCTGGAAGGCCTGGACGACGCCATCTCGGTCACCGCCGACACCCACGACGGCCTCGAGCTGCTGTTCGCCAACCGCACCTACCGCCGCGTGTTCGGCGCCCAGACCGGCGGCCACGATGAGCTGCTGGCCGGCCGCCGCGGCCGCTTCACGGATGAATCCGTGGAAGTCTTCGCGCCCTCGGTGCAGCGCTGGTTCGAGGTGCACCACCGCATGCTGGCCTGGACCGACGGCCGCCGCGTGCGCATGCAGGTGGCGCGCGACATCACCGAGCGCCGCACCCACGAAGAAGCCTCGCGCGTGCAGCAGGAAAAGATCCAGCTCACCAGCCGCCTGACCACCATGGGCGAGATGGCCTCGTCGCTGGCGCACGAACTGAACCAGCCGCTGACCGCCATCGCCAACTACAGCATGGGCGCGGTGGCGCTGGTCAAGGCCGGCCACACCAGCCCCAACATGCTGCTGCCGGCGCTGGAGAAGGCCGCCTCGCAGGCCGAGCGCGCCGGCAAGATCATCAGCCGCATCCGCGAATTCGTGAAGCGCAGCGAGCCGCGCCGCCAGCGCGTGGCGATCGGCCGCATCGTCGACAACGCCATCGGTTTTGCCGAGATCGACGCCCGCAAGCGCCGCATCCGTATCGACAGCTTCGTGCCGTCGAACGCCCCGGACGTGCTGGCCGACCCGATCCTGATCGAGCAGGTGCTGCTGAACCTGCTCAAGAACGGCCTGGAAGCCATGGAAAAGAGCGAGTCCGACGAGCTCAAGGTGGCCGTGATCCTGCACGAGCAGCACATCGAGGTCGCGGTGGTCGACCGCGGCCATGGCCTGGCCGAGCCGGAACGCCTGTTCGAACCCTTCTTCAGCACCAAGACCCAGGGCCTGGGCATGGGACTGAATATCTGCCGTACCATTATCGAATCGCACCACGGCCGCCTGTGGGCGGACCCGAACCCCGCCGGCGGTACTATTTTCCGCTTTACACTGCCTTGCGCTGCGTCCCAGACGCAGGCCCAGAATGATCAGTCCGAGGAGTTGCACGCATGAACACGCCCCACCTGTCGAGCACGGTATTCATTGTTGATGACGACGAAGCGGTCCGCGATTCGCTGCGCTGGCTGCTTGAAGCCAACGGCTACCGCGTCCGCGCCTACGCCAGCGGCGAATCGTTCCTGGAAGACTACGACCCCAGCCAGGTCGGCGTGCTGATCGCCGACGTGCGCATGCCCGGCATGAGCGGCCTGGAATTGCAGGAACAACTGATCGCCCGCAACGCCCCCCTGCCGATCGTCTTCATCACCGGCCACGGCGACGTGCCGATGGCCGTGTCGACCATGAAGAAAGGCGCCGTCGACTTCCTCGAGAAGCCGTTCAACGAATCCGATCTGCGCGAAATCGTGGCGCGCATGCTGGAGCAGGCCACGCAGCGCGTGAGCAAGCACCAGGCCCAGAAAGACCACGAAGCCATGCTGGCGCGCCTGACCGCGCGCGAGCAGCAGGTGCTGGAGCGCATCGTCGCCGGCCGCTTGAACAAGCAGATCGCCGACGACCTCGGCATCAGCATCAAGACCGTCGAGGCGCACCGCGCCAACATCATGGAAAAACTTGAAGTGACCACCGTTGCCGATCTGATGAAAGTGGCCCTGGCCAAACCCGAGGCACACGCATGAGCCGCCGGGCCGTTCCCAAGGCGAATACCGTAGCGCACCGCGCGGAGGTTTCCTGATGTCCGCCAGGATCATTGACGGCGCCGCCCTGTCGCAGCGCATTCGCGAAGAAGTCGCCCAACGCGTCGCCGCCCTGGCCGCCAAGGGCACCCGCCCCGGCCTGGCCGTGGTGCTGGTGGGCGAAGACCCCGCCTCCCAGGTGTACGTGCGCAACAAGGTCGCGGCGTGCGAGAAGGCCGGCCTGCATTCCATCAAGGAGCAGTATCCCGCCGACATGACCGAGGCCGAACTGCTGGCCCGCATCGACAAGCTGAACCGCGATCCGTCCATCCACGGCATCCTGGTGCAGTTGCCGCTGCCCAAGCACATGGACGCGCACAAGGTCATCGAAGCCATCGCCGCCGAGAAGGACGTGGATGGCTTTCACGTCAGCAACGCCGGCCTGCTGATGACCGGCCAGCCGCTGTTCCGCCCCTGCACGCCCTACGGCGTGATGAAGATGTTGGAATCGGAAGGCGTGGCCCTGCGCGGCGCCGAGGCCGTGATCGTCGGCGCCAGCAACATCGTCGGCAAGCCCATGGCCATGCTGCTGCTGGCCGCCGGCGCCACCATCACGATCTGCAACTCCAAGACCCGCGACCTGGCGGCCCAGACCCGCCGCGCCGACGTGCTGGTGGTAGCCACCGGCAAGCCCGGCATGATCGACGGCTCGATGATCAAGCCCGGCGCCGTCGTCATCGACGTGGGCATCAACCGCGGCGCCGACGGCAAGCTGTGCGGTGACGTCGACTTCGCCTCCGCCAGCCAGGTGGCCGGCGCCATCACCCCCGTGCCGGGCGGTGTCGGCCCCATGACCATCGCCATGCTGCTGGTCAACACCGTCGAAGCGGCGGAACGGGCCGCGGCCTGAAGACCGGTCCCGCGCCCCGCCGTGGCACCCCTGTGGGTTTGCCCCGCGCCCTTCCGGGGGCCGGGGC
>NZ_JCBANN010000093.1:0-13879 GCF_059761975.1 Achromobacter sp. 46006 | reverse complement strand
GTCGCGGGCGCCACCAGCGGCTACACCCTGCATGGCGGCAAAGACAGTGTCGACGTGCGCGTCAACGCCAGCCGGCCGGTCTACGCCAAGATCGGCGCGGCCGTCGGCCTGAACCTGCGGTCCGATGCGCAGCATGCGCTGGCCGTGTCCGCCGGATTGTTCCGGCTGCAGAACCTGCGGCGCGGCGGCAGCATCGACATCGTGAACAACGGCAGTCCGGACGATGTGCTGCGCAACCCGATGGCCGACGACAGCCGCTATCTGGTGAACCTGTCGCTGAACGCCAGGCTGTCCGCCAACTGGCGCCTCTACAGCCAGGTGGAAAGCAGTTTCGCCGGCAAGCTCAAGCACGACTACAACGGCCAGATCGGGGTGCGTTATCAGTTCTGAGCGCACCCCTTTCTGAACGCGGCCCACCGCGCCCGGCCCCGCTTCGCCGATGGTCCGGGCGCGTTCCGCGACGACGCCCTCGCCGCTACAGCACTTCGTCGCGCAGGTAGTACCAGCGGTACAGCAGCGCCTGCCCCAGCCGGCGAAACGGCGCGAACAGGTGGCCGGGCAGCGGCGAGTCGTAGATCGGCAGGTTCCACGACAGGCCGTCCTGGCCCATCATGCGCTGCGCCAGGCGGCGGCCGGCGTGGGCCGAGAACGACACGCCGTTGCCGCCATAGCCGAAGGCGTAATACACCTGCCGCGCCGGGTCCGGCTGGGTGATGCGCGGCATCATGTCGTGGCTGACGTCGACCCAGCCCCACCAGGAATAGTCCACCTCGACGCCGCGCAACGCCGGGAACTTGCGCGCCAGCCCTTCGCGCAGCAGCGCCAGGTGGCGCGGATGCTGCGCGTCGGCGCCGCGCAGGGCGCTGCGGCTGCCGATCTGCATGCGGCCGTCCGGCAGCAGCCGGTAATAGAAGCGCAGCGTGCGCGTGTCGGTGATGAATACCGTGCTCTTGAGGCCGGCGCGGGCGCGTTCGTCCGGCGTCAGCACCCGGGTCACCATGGAATTGGACAGGATCGGCATGATGCGGTTGTCGAGCAGGCCGTTCACCCCTTGCGCCGTGTAGCCGCCGGTGGCGAAGGCCACCCGCCTGGCGCGCACCGTGCCGCCCGGCGTATGCAGCCGGTAGCGGCCGCCCTCCTCGCTCCATCCCAACACCGGACTGCCGGGATGGACGCGCGCGCCTAGGGCGCGGGCCTGGCGCATGTAGCCATAGGCCAGTTTCAACGGATGCACGCCGATGCCGTCCGGCTCGTGCAAGGCCCCGACGGCCTCGTGGTCGTCGACATAGCGCTCGCGCAGTTCCGCCTTGGTCAGCATGCGCGTGTCGTAGCCGAACTGCTCGCGCATGACCCGCGCCTCGTTGCGCAGGAAGGCCAGCTTCTTCTCGCGGTGCGCCGTGTACAGATGGCCGCCGGGCTGCGCGTCGCAATCGATCTGCGCCACCAGGCTCTTCCAGTAATCGAAGCCCTCGTGGATCTCGGCGTCCAGCCGGCGGGCGGTGTCCAGCCCCCAGCGTTCGATCCATTGCGAGCGGTACAGCCGCCCCGAGGCGTTCTGCCCCTGCCCGCCGTTGCGGCTGGTGCAGCCCCACACGGCGCGGTTGGCCTCCAGCACCACCGCGCCCACGCCGTAGTCGCGCGCCAGCGCCAGCGCCGCCGACAGGCCGGTGAAGCCCGAACCGACGATGACCACGTCGGCCTCGATGTCGCCCTGGATCGGCCCGTCGTCCGCAGGCGGCGGTCCGGCCGTGGCGACCCAGTAGGTGGGCGCGTATTCCTGCCCGCGTCCGGGCGGCGACACCAGCGGGTCGTAGGTCGGGTTGTAGGCGCTGGCAGCCGGGCTGGCGGTCGGCGCGCCGGCGGGATCGACGAACGTACCGGCGGTATTCGACAGATCGGAAGACATAGCGGCATCCATGGGGCGGTGTCCGGTGGCGGCGTCGGCTCAGGCGCGGGCCGGCAGCGCCGGGCGTTGCTTGCGGAAGGCGTTCTTGACGCGGATCTTGCCGTCCTGGAAGGTGAACACATCGACCATGTCGGCTTCGACGCGCGAGCCGTCCGCGGCGGTGCCGGTGAAGGTGCTTTCCGATACGCCGCGCTCGCCCGCCACCCAATGACGTCCGTTGTTCCATTGCGCATCGGGAAAGTTCTTCCAGGCCGCCTCGAAGGCCGCGCGCACCGCCTCGCGGCCGCTGTGCCGGGCGCCCCAGCGCTCGGGGCCGCCCACCGTTTCGAAGACGCAGTCCTCGCTCATGAAGGACATCAGGGCGTCGATATCGTGGCGGTTCCACGCGGCCGCGAACTCGGCCAGCATGTCCACGGTGACGGTCTTTTGCATTGCCTACCCTCCTCGATGGCCGGGCACGACATGCGCCCAGGCTCCAGACCCAAGGTACGCGGCGGGGGCCGGCAGGGTCTAGAACCAGACGCGGAAAATCGCTTGCACCAGAACCGCGTCAGGCCGCCGCCAGCGCCAGCCGCGCCGCCACCTCATCGCCCCGCGTCAGTCCCCGCATGCCGATGAACACCAGCGACGGCGACTGCGCCTGCGCCGGACGCAGCGCCCGCGTATCGAAGCGCACCCGGCGCCCCGCCAGTTGCACCAGCACCCAGCCGTGGCGTTCGGTGCGCACCCAGCCCTTGGCGCGCAAGCAATGGCGCGGCAACTGCCGCAATACGTCGGCCAGGCGGTCGGCATGCAGCAGCGCCGGCGCCGGCCAGAGCCAGCTCTCGAACGGGTGGCTCGGATCGTCGTCCGGGGCCCCGAGCACGGACCGCGTACCATCGGCCTGCGCCCCATGACCGTGCGTCGGGTCGCCGCAGCCCCCCTCACCCATTGCTTGGCCGCACACCGCCGCGGCGCCCAGCGCCCCCAGGTCCACCCGCGCCTCCCGCGTCGGCACAATAGGCGCCCCACCCGACTGTTCCCCCAGCCAGTCGCGCAACGCCGGCAGGTCGTCCGCCGGCAGCAGGTCGGTCTTGTTCAACACCAGCAGATCGGCCGCGCGCAGTTGACGCTGCGCGGTATCGGCCAGCAGCGGATCGTCGAGCGTGGCGCGGATGCCACCCGCATCCACCAGCACCACCACCGCCTCCAGTTGCAGCAGCGGATCCGCCAGCCCCACCTGCGCGATGCGACCGGGGTCGGACACGCCGCTGGCCTCGATCACGATCCATTCGGGCGCGGGGTCCAATGCCAGCACCCGCGCCAGCGCGTCGTCCAGGCCGCCGGCCATCGAGCAGCAGACGCAGCCGTTGGCCAGCCGGATCACCGTGTCGGCGCGCGACGCCAGCAGGCCGGCGTCGATATCCACCGGCCCGAAGTCGTTGACCAGCACCGCGGCGCGGCGGCCGCCGGCCGCCAGCACGTGGTTCAGCAAGGTGGTCTTGCCGGCGCCCAGGAAGCCGCCCACCACCGTCAGCGGAATGCGCGCCATGTCAGGCCGCCCCGGGCGCCAACGGCCGGCCGCCGATGACCGTGCCCAGCACCTCGATGTCCTTGAGCCGTGGCGGCGGCACGTCCAGCGGATCGTCGCGCAGCACGCAGAAATCGGCGTGCTTGCCGACCTCGATCGAGCCGACCAGATGATCCATGTGCAACGTGTAGGCCGCGCCCAGCGTGATGGCATGCAACGCCGCCTCGACGCTGATGCGCTCGGACTCGCCCAGCACCCGGCCCGAGGCGGTCTGGCGGTTGACGGCGCACCAGGCCGTGAACAGCGGCCCCAGCGGCGTGATCGGCGCATCCGAATGGATCGCGAACGGCACCCCTGCCCGCGCGGCCGAGGCGCAGGCGTCCATGCGGTTGGCGCGGTCCGGCCCCATGGTCAGGGCATGGTGGGCGTCGCCCCAATAGAAAATGTGGTTGGCGAACAGGTTCACGCACAGGCCCAGGCTGGCCATGCGGCGGAACTGGGCCGCGTCGGCCATCTGGCAATGCTGCAACGTGTGGCGGTGGTCGCGCCGCGGGCTGCGGCGCAAGGCGCGGTCGATGGCGTCGATGGCCAGTTCGGTGGCCTCGTCGCCATTGGTGTGAATGTGCAACTGCGCGCCTGCGTCGTGATAGGCCTGCACCAGGGCGTCCAGCTCGCCCGGCGCGATGACCCAGATGCCGTTGGGCGCGCCGTTGTAGTAGCCCGGCCAGCGCAGGCGCGCGGTGAAGCCCTGGATGGACCCGTCCACCACCAGCTTGACCATGCCCAGGCGCAGCTTGCCATGGTTGAGGCGCACGGCCTCGCGCAGCTTCGCCAGGCAGGCGGCCGGGTCGCCGGCGTAGGCCAGCGCGGATGCCGCCGGCACGATGCGCACCGGATAGTCGGGCTCGGCCGTGACCCGCGCCAGCGTCGCCAGCCCTTCGTCGCCCAGTTCGTTGACGAGATCGGTGGCGGTGGTGACGCCGGCCCACTGCGCCACCTTGCCGAACATGCGCAAGCCGCTTTCCGACAGGCCCACGGTGCGGAACGGATTGCCGATCAGCCGCATCACCGGGAACATGGCGGCGAATTCGCACAGCTCGCCACTGGGCTGGCCGTCGGCGAAGCGGCTGATGCCCTCGATATCCGTATCGCGGTCGATGCCGGCGCGGGCCAGCATCGGCGTGTTCACATTCATGAGGTGCATGCTGGCATGCATCACCACCACCGGCCGCTCGGCCGACACGGCATCCAGGTCGCGCACGCTCATGCGCTGGCCGCCGAAGAAGATCGGGTCGAAGCCCCAGCCGATCAGCGTCTGCTCCGGCGCCAGGCCGGCGGCGAATTCACGCAGGCGCGCCGCCACCGCCTCGAAGCTTTTCAGGCCCGGCCACACGCGGCCGTCCGGGCCGCGGCGGTCGTAGTAGCCGACATAGGCGAACTGCCACATACCGCCTTCCGGCAGGTGGCAATGCCCTTCCACCAGCCCCGGCATCAGGACGTGGTCGGCATAGCGTTCGTCCAGTTCGGCGGGCCCCCAGCCAGCCAGGTCTTCGCGGCTGCCCACGCCCAGGATGCGGCCATCGCGCACCGCCACGTGCGTGGCGCGCGGTTGGGCCGGATTCATCGTCAGGATGGCGCGCGCCGCGTAGATCGTGGTGCGGGCGCAAGACTCGGTGTCATGCATGCTGCGTGCTCCAGGTTGAAGGATCCGCCAGCGCTTGCGGATCGGGCTTGTTCCAGGCCTTGCCCGGCACCGCGTCGATCAGGCGGCGCGTGTATTCATGGCGGGGGTGATAGAAAATCGTCGCGGCGCGGTCCAGCTCCACCAGTTGTCCCTGCCGCATCACGGCGATGCGGTCGCAGATCTGGGCCGCGACCCGCAGGTCATGGGTGATGAACAGCACCGACAGGTCGAACTGGCCGCTGACCGTCTTGAGCAGGTCCAGCACCTGCGCCTGGATCGACACATCCAGCGCGGAGACCGCCTCGTCCGCCACCAGCAGCCGCGGCTTGAGCGCCAGGGCGCGGGCGATGCCGACGCGCTGGCGTTGTCCGCCCGAGAACTGGTGCGGATAACGCTCGCCGGCATCGCCGCCCAGCCCCACCAGCGCCAGCAGTTCGCGCGCCTCGCGCAAAGCGGTCTGGCGGTCTGCGCCGAACGCGATCGGGCCCTGCGCCACCGCATCGACGACCCGCTGGCGCGGGTTGAGCGAGGCGTACGGGTCCTGGAACACCATCTGGATCTGGCGCCGGTAGGGACGGAATTGGCGCGGCGTCATGCCCACCAGCTCGCGTCCGTCCAACTGCACGCTGCCGCTGTCGGGCGCCAGCAGTCCGATCAGGGCACAACCCAGGGTCGACTTGCCGGAGCCGGATTCGCCCACCAGCCCCAGGGTCTCGCCCTGGCGTATCTCCAGCGAGATATCGCGCAGCGCGTCGACCCGCCGCCCGCCGCTGGCGAAGGTCTTGCACAGATTGGCCACGCGCATCAGGGGAGGTGTGGCGGCGGCCTCGTCCTTGCCCTCGGGCTTGTGCGGCACCGCGGCGATCAACTGACGGGTATAGGGATGCCGCGGCCGGTTCAGGATGTCTTCGGCCGCGCCCGCCTCCACCACCGCGCCCTGGCGCATCACCACGATGCGGTGGGCGATATCGGCCACCACGCCAAAATCGTGGGTGATGAAAATGACGCCGATGCCCATGCGGCGCTGGATATCCTTGATAAGGGCCAGGATCTGCGCCTGGGTGGTGACATCCAACGCGGTGGTCGGCTCGTCGGCGATCAGCACGTCGGGCTCCAGCGCCAGCGCCATCGCGATCACCACGCGCTGGCGCTGGCCGCCGGACAACTGGAACGGAAACGCGTCGTACATGGCCTGCGGCTCGGGCAGCGACACCTGGCCGAACAGGTCCAGCACCCGCTGCCTGCGCGCGGCGGCATTCAGGCGCGTATGCCAGGCCAGCACTTCCTCCACTTGCCGACCCACGCGCATGACGGGATTGAGCGCCGTCATCGGTTCCTGGAACACCATGCCGAACTTGCGGCCGCGCAGGCCCTGCCAGTCCGCCGCCGACAGGCCGACCAGGTCGCGCCCGCCATACAGGATCTGGCCGTGGGTCACGCGCAACTGGTCGGGCGGCAGCAGGCCCATGATGGCGTGCGCGGTGACCGACTTGCCGGACCCCGATTCGCCCACCACGCACAGGATCTCATTGCGGTTGACGGTGTAGGACACGCCCCGCACCACTGTCGGGCCGCCGTGGACGATGGACACGCCGAGATCGCGGACTTCAAGCAGTGCGCTCATCAGGCCCTCCGTTTGCTGGCCAGCTTGGGGTTGAGGGCATCGTTCAGGCCATCGCCGATCAGGCTGACCGCCAGCACCGTCAGGAAAATCGCCGCGCCCGGCAGGGTCACGGCCCACCACGCCGTCAGGATGTAGGGCCGGTTGCTGCCGATCATCAGGCCCCAGCTCATCACATTGGGATCGCCCAGCCCGAGAAAGGACAATCCGGCCTCGAACAGAATGGCGGTGCCGATGGCCAGCGTGGCCGACACGATCAGCGGCGCCAGCGCATTGGGCAGGATCACGCGCCAGATGATGCGCGCGTTGCTGGAGCCGATCACCCTCTCGGCCAGCACGTATTCGCGCCGCTTCAGGCTCAGGAACTCGCCGCGCGCCAGGCGCGCGGTGCCGGTCCAGCTGACCACGCCGATGGCCACCGCGATGGTGGTCAGCGATGGGCTGAACAAGGTCACCAGCACCATGGCGAACAGCAGCGCCGGCAGCACCTGGAAAAACTCGGTGATGCGCATCAGCGTCTCGTCGACCCAGCCGCCGTAGTAGCCGGCCAGCGCGCCCACGGTGATGCCGATGGCCATCGACAGCACCGCCGCGACCACTCCGACCAGCAGGGTGGCGCGGCCGCCATAGACCAGGCCGGTCAGCACGTCACGGCCGAGATAGTCGGAGCCGAGCAGCAGATCGCCGCCCGGCGGCTCCATGGGCGCGCTGGCGATCTCGTACGGATCGGCCTGCATCGCCATGGGCCCGAACAGCACCAGCGCCAGGATGGCGGCCAGCAGCAGCACGCCGGCCAGCGCGCCGGGATTGCGCGCGAACACGCGCAGCGCTTCGTACGCCGGCCGCGCCGGCCGCGCGCGGGCCGCCTCGGCGACACCGCTGGAAAGCGAGGGAGGAGCTTGGCTCATGAGATCTTTATCCTGGGATCGATCAGGCGGTAGGCCAGGTCGGTAAGCTGATTCATCACCACCACCAGCAGGGACGCGAACAGCAGGATGCCCAGCAACGTCGGATAGTCGCGCCGCAGCACGGAATCGAACGCCAGCCGCCCCAGGCCGGGCCAGTTGAAGACCGTTTCCACCAGGATGGCGCCGGCCAGCACGTTGCCGAATTGCAGGCCCAGCATGGTCACCACCGGCAACACGCCGTTGCGCAGCGCGTGCCGGTACAGCACGGTGCGCTCGGGCAGGCCCTTGGCGCGGGCGGTGCGGATGTAGTCGGCCGCCAGCGCATCCATCACGCTGGCCCGCGCCAGCCGGCTGTATTGCGCCAGGTACACGAAGGCCAGCGTGAAGGCCGGCAGCACCAGGTGGTGCAGCACGTCCAGCGCGCCGGCCCAGCCGTCCTCGGGGCCGCCCGCCGAACGCATGTCCGACACCGGGAACCACGGCAGCAGCGACGCGAACAGAATGATCAGGATGATGCCTGTCCAGAACACCGGCGCGGAATAGCCCACGATCGACATCAGCGTGATGCCCTGCGACAGCGGCCCGTTGGGCTTGCGCGCGGCCAGCGTGCCCAATGCGGTGCCGACCACGAAGGCGCTGGATACCGACGTCACCACCAGCAGCAGCGTGGCCGGCACCCGCTCCCAGATCAGTTGCGCCACTGGCAGGTTGAAGAAGTACGAATAGCCCAGGTCGCCGCGCAGCACCTGCCACAGGTACAGCCCGAGCTGCGTCAGGAACGGCCGGTCCAGTCCGTACTGGGCGCGCAACTGCGCCCGCAATTCCTCGCTGATGCCGCCCATGGAGCCGGCGATGGTTTCGACCGGATCGCCCGGCGAAATGTGGATCAGCAGGAAGTTAAGCGTCACCACCGCCAGCAGCAGCACCACCGCATAGCCGATCCGACGCGCGAGATAGCGCAACATGGCCGCCTCCCGCTACTGCAGCCAGGTGTCGTCCAGCGGCGACAACAGGCCCCAGATACCGTCGGGCAGCCCGTGCACCTTCCTGGACGCCAGCGTGTGGTACGGAATGATCGTCAGGAAATCGATGGGCAGATCCTCGGTCACGATCTGCTGGAACTGGGCATACAGCGCGCGGCGCCTGGCCTCGTCGATTTCGGTGCCGGCCTGTTCCAGCAGCTCGTCGACCTTGGCGTTGCGGTACGACTGGGTGTTGGTCCAGATGATGTCGCGGATATTGCTCGACAGGTAGGTGCGGTGCACGCCGATCACCGGATCGCCCCAGTTGAAGACGATGTCGGTGGTCATGTCGAAATCATGGCTGGCGATGCGCTTGGCCCAGGTGGGAAAGTCCGGCGAGGCGCGCACCTGCACCGCGATGCCCACCTTCTTCAACTGGCTGCGCAGGTACTCGGCCACGTTCTTGCCCTGCACGTCGCTGCCCGGCATGTAGTCCACCGTGAGCGTCAGGCGCTCGCCCTTGCCGTCTTTCTTGAAACCAGCCTCGTCCAGCAACTGTTCGGACTTCTTCAGGTCCAGCGGGTACTTCTTCAGGTCCTGGGTGGCGTAGGGGCTGGAGGCCACGATCGGTCCGTCCGCCGGCTTGGCGAAGCCGGCGTTCAGCGCCTTGGTGATGAATTTCTTGTCGATGGCGTAGGCGATCGCCTGGCGCACGCGCACGTCGTCCAGCGGCTTGCGGGCGGTGTTGAACGCCAGCCAGCCGAGCGCGCCGATGCCTTCGTAGCCGCGATCGGTCATGACGATCTGCGGGTTGTCCTTGGCGCGGCGCAGGATGGTCGGTTCGGTCATGTAGGGCAGCACGCCGATGTCGCCGCGCTCCAGTCCGATCAGCAGGTTGGTGGCGTCGGGGTTGATCTTCACCACCACCCGGTCCAGGTAGGGCTTGCCTTTCTCGAAGAACTTGTCGAAGCGCGCCAGCACGATCTCCTGGCCCGGCTTGAATTCCTTGAGCGTGAACGGGCCCGAGCCGACCACATCGGCCGAATTGCGCGGATGGTTCTTCAGGTCCTGGCCATCGCCGTAGATGTGTTTGGGCAGCACCGGCATCAAGGCTGGCGACAGCGCCAGCAGGATGGCCGGGTGCGGCTTGCTCATGCGCAGTACCGCGGTGTAGGGATCGGGCGTGTCGACGCTTTCGACGGGCGCCAGCATGCTCTGGAACGGATGATTCTGCTTGACCGCCATCACCGAGAACGCCACGTCCTCGGATGTCACCGGCTGGCCGTCGTGGAACAGCGCATCGTGGCGCAGGTGCAGGGTCAGGGATTTGGCGTCCGGCGCCAGTTCCCAGGACTCCGCCAGATAAGGGTGCGGCTTCCAGTCGGCGTCGTAGCGCAGCGGGCTGGCGAACAACTGGGCGCTGGGCAGCCCCGTGGCGATGCCCGATTGCACCGCGCCATTCAGGTGGCGCGGCACCTGCGTCGAACCGATCACCAGCGTGCCGCCCGGTTTGGGGGTTTCGGCGGCCTGGGCCGCCGGCGTGCCGGCCGCCATGGCCCAGGCTGTCAGTATTGCGGCAAAGCCGCGGCTTGCGCTGCGCATCATCCACCCCTTGGCGTTGTTGGTATGCGCCATTCACATGATGGCGTAGCGCTAGCCTAGTCAACCCGCCGGCGGGTGCTTAGTACCAGACCGCCGGACTTGTTGGTGCCAGGCGAGCGCGGTTCAGCGCGGACCGACCGCCAGCGCCCGTGCATACAGCGCCGCCACCGCGCAACTGTCGACGCGCGCCTGCACCGCATCCGAACGGCTGGTCAGCAGCACCGGCACGCGCGTGCCCAGCACCAGGCCGGCGGTAGCCGCGCCGGCCAGCCAGGTCAGCTCCTTGTAGAGCATGTTGCCGGCCTCGATGTCGGGCACCAGCAGGATGTCGGCGTCGCCCGCCACGGGCGAGACGATGCCCTTCTGCTCGGCCGCCTGGCGCGAGATGGCGTTGTCGAACGCCAGCGGGCCGTCGATCTGGCCGCCGCGGATCTGCTGGCGGTCGGCCATCTTCGACAGGGCCGCCGCATCGAGCGTGGCCGGCATGGCCGGGTTGACCGATTCCGTGGCGCACAGCACCGCCACCTTGGGCCGCGCCACGCCCAGCGCGCGCGCCAGGTCGATGGCGTTCTGCGCGATGTCGGCCTTCTCCTGCAAGGTCGGGGCGATGTTGACGGCGGCGTCGGTCAGGATGAGCAGCTTGGGATAGGCCGCGGCCGCCATTACGAAGGCGTGGCTGATGCGCCGGCCGGTGCGCAGCCCGGATTCGCGCGCCACCACCGCCGACATGAAATGGTCGGTGTGCAGGCTGCCCTTCATCAGCATGCCGACGGCGCCGTCGCGCGCCAGGCCGGCGGCGGCGCGCGCGGCCAGCACCTCGTCGTCGGGCGTGTCGACGATCTCCAGCGAGCCGGCGCGCAGGCCCAGCTCGGCCATCAAGGCCGCCAGCCGGGCCGCCGGCCCGACCAGCAGCGGCTCGATGTAGCCGGCCTCGCGCGCCTGCACCGCCGCCCCCAGGCTGAACGCGCACAGCGGATAGGCCACCGCCGTGCGCACCCGCCCGGCCGACAGCGCCGCGGCCCGCAGCGGCTCGAACAAGCGGTCGCTGGCCATGGCGTCAGCCGCGCACCGGGTCGATCGGCAGCGGCACCTCGCCCGGCTGGAACGGCTGGTTGACGTAGCGCTTGTACTTGTCCAGCAGGCGCAGCGGCTGCTTGAGCGCATCGCGGCGGAACGGATCGCCCAGCTCCTGGCTCACCATCATTTCCAGCACGGTGGTCTTGCCCTCGGACTGCGCCTTGCACGCGGCCTGCAGCGCCGCGCCGACCTGGTCCGCATGCTCGACCCGGATGCCCTCGGCGCCCATGGCCCGCGCCAGTTCCGCGAAGTTGGGGTTCTGCAGGTTGCTGCCGACGAAACGGCGGCCGTAGAAGTCCACCTGGTTCTTCTTTTCCGCGCCCCACTGGCCGTTGTGGAACACCACCGCCGTCACCGGAATGCGCTCGCGCACGCAGGTCAGCAGTTCCTGGAAGCTCATGCACCAGGCGCCGTCGCCGACGTAGGCCACCGCCGGCCGGTCCGGGCGCCCAAGCTTGGCGCCGATGAGCGCGGGCAGCGCGTAGCCGCAATTGCCGAAGCTCATGGCCGCCAGCATCGAATCCGGCTCTTCGAAGCGCAGGTAGCTGTTGGACACCGAGCAGATGTTGCCGATGTCGGTGGACACCATCACGTGCCTGGGCATGGCGCGCTCCAGCTCGCGCAGCATGCGGCGCGGATGCATGCGGCCGCCGCCGTGCTCGATGATGTCCAGGCTCCAGTCGTCGCGCTCGTGCGACCAGCCGTCCAGTTCCTTTTCCCAGGCGCTTTTCTGCGCCGCGATCTCTTGGCCGCGCGCCGCCTTGGTGGCCACGCAGGCGACCTCGCGATCGCGCAATTTCGCGGCCAGCGCCGCCGCCGCCGGCTTGGCGTCGCCGCAGATGCCCACCGACACCGGCCGCACCAGGCCCAGCATGCGGTGGTCGGCGTCGACCTGGATGATGCGCGCATTCTGCGGCCAGTAGTCCAGCCCGTGCTGCGGCAAGGTGCCGAAGGGCCCCAGGCGCGTGCCCAGCGCCAGCACCACGTCGGCCTGCGACAGCAGCTTCATGCCGGCCTTGGAGCCCTGGTAGCCCAGCGGCCCGCACCACAGCGGATGGCTGGCCGGGAAGGCGTCGTTGTGCAGGTAGCTGGTGACCACCGGCGCGCCCAGCAGTTCGGCCAGCGCCACGCATTCGGCCTGGCCGGCCGAGAACAGCACGCCGCCGCCGGCGACGATCACCGGGAATCTGGCGCTGGCCAGGAGGCGCGCGGCCGCTTCCAGGTCCTCTTCGGAACCCGGGCCGCGGCGGATGCGGCGCGGTTCCGGAATCGCCACGTCGATCTCGCCATAGAAATAGTCGCGCGGGATGTTCAGCTGGGTCGGGCCGCGCTCGGCCAGCGCGTTGTCGAAGGCCTTGGCGGTGAATTCGGCCATGCGGTCGGGGCGGTTGACGTGCGCCTGGTACTTGGTGATGCGCGAGAAGATCGGCAACTGCTCGGTTTCCTGGAAGCCGCCCAGGCCCATGCCGGAAGTGCCGGTCTCGGGCGTGATCGCCACCACCGGGCTGTGGGCCCAGTAGGCCGCGGCCACGCCGGTGACGAAGTTGGTGATGCCGGGCCCGTTCTGCGCGATGCAGACGCCGTGGCGGCCAGTGACGCGCGAATAGCCGTCGGCCATGTGGGCGGCGCCCTGTTCGTGCACCGTTGGCACGAAACGGATGCCGGCGGCCGGGAACAGGTCCAGCGCGTCCATGAAGGCCGAGCCGACGATGCCGAAAACGTCCTTGACGCCCTGCGCCACCAGCGTCTCGACGAACGCTTCGCTGGGGGTCATGTGTTGCTTGCTGCTCATGGTCTCTCTCCTGGCGGACCGGCGCGGCTTGGATTGCATATTGGCCGGGGTGAACCGATACTGCAGCAGAACTCCCGCATTTCCCACCCTGCAGCGTTCCATTTTCTGCAGAATCCGCACCAATCTGGCGGCCTTTCGCCAAATCTTCAAATATTGAAAGATGAAAGACGAATCCTCCGCGGCGCTGCGCGCGCTGACCCTGCTGGAACAGGTCGCCGGTTCCGAGACACCGGTATCGCTGGCGGCGCTGACCGAGGCCACCGGCCTGCCCAAACCGTCGGTGCTGCGCATCCTGTCGCGGCTGGTGGACGCCGGCATGCTGCTGCGCGAACCGGCCGGCAAGAGCTACATCACCGGCCCGCGCCTGGCGTTATTGGCGCGCGACACCCTGCTCAATTCGCCGCTGCGGGCCGAGCGCCACCGCATCCTCGACAGCCTGGTCGACGAGATCGGCGAAACCTGCAACTGCACCATGCTGGACGGCGACGAGGTCATCTACCTGGACCGGGTCGAGACCGCGTGGCCGCTGCGCGTCAACCTGCAGCCCGGCTCGCGCGTGCCGCTGCATTGCAGCGCCAGCGGCAAGCTGTTCCTGGCGCACATGCGGCGCGAGGCCCGCGCGCGGCTGCTGGCAGCGGCGCCGCTGCCGCGCTACACGCCCAACACGCTATGCGACACGGCGGCGCTGGAGCGCGAACTGCAAGCGATCCGCAAGGAAGGCGCCAGTTTCGACCGCGAGGAATTCCTGCTGGGCATTGTCTGCATGGCGGTGCCGATCATGCGCGGGCGCCGCGCCATCGCCGCGGTGGCGCTGCAC
>NZ_JCBANN010000092.1:0-13910 GCF_059761975.1 Achromobacter sp. 46006 | reverse complement strand
GGGCGACAACGTGACGATGACCGTCAAGCTGCTGGCCCCGATCGCCATGGAAGAAGGCCTGCGTTTCGCCATCCGTGAAGGCGGTCGTACCGTCGGCGCCGGCGTCGTCGCCAAGATCCTGAAGTAAGCAATACCCGGATGGGTAGAGTGGACTCTCAAGTCCCTCTATCCATCTTTGCTGTAAAAGTAGTATGATGATTGGTTCCGCAAGCCGCTACGCGTGGCGGCTTGGCTGGAACGGTAAAAATGTAGTGCACGTGTAGCAGTGCTGTAGTGCGTTTAAGTTTTAGGGGCATAGCTCAATTGGCAGAGCGTCGGTCTCCAAAACCGAAGGTTGTAGGTTCGATTCCTACTGCCCCTGCCACCGCCAGGATAAACCCGCGGGAGATCATCGCGAGTTACGCATTCACGGCGGCTCGCGTCGCAATATGTCTAATACCAGCGTAGAAACCGTAACCAGTACCGCCGACCGGGTCAAGCTCGGGCTGGCGGTTCTTGTCGTTATTGCTGGCATCGTCGGGTTTTCCGTGCTCAGCGCACAACCGATGCCTGCCCGTATCGGCGTCTTTGTCGGCGGCCTCGTGATCGCAGCCGTGATCGCCTGGTTCAGCGAACCCGGCCGTCGCACCCTGAGCTTTGCGAGCGAGTCCTACAACGAAGTCAAGCGTGTGTCGTGGCCGACCCGCAAGGAAACGACCCAGATGACGGGCATCGTTTTCGCGTTCGTGGCGATCATGGGCATTTTCATGTGGGTGCTCGACAAGGGCATCGAATGGATTCTCTACGGCCTGTTGCTGGGCTGGAAATAAGGACGGCGAATGAGTAAGCGTTGGTATGTCGTCCATGTGTACTCCGGCATGGAAAAAAGCGTACACAAGGCCCTGAACGAGCGCATCGAGCGCGCGGGCCTGCAAACGTCTTTCGGCCGCATTCTTGTGCCCTCCGAGGAAGTCGTCGAGGTCAAGGGTGGCCAGAAGTCGATCACCGAGCGCCGCATTTTCCCCGGTTATGTCCTGGTTGAAATGGACCTGACCGACGAAACGTGGCACCTGGTCAAGAACACCAACCGCGTCACCGGCTTTTTGGGTGGCTCGGGCAATCGTCCGACCCCGATTTCCGAGAAGGAAGTCGAAAAGATCCTCTCCCAGATGGAAGAGGGCGTCGAGAAACCCCGCCCCAAGATCCTGTTCGAAGTGGGCGAGATGGTTCGGGTCAAGGAAGGTCCGTTTGCGGACTTCAACGGCAACGTCGAAGAAGTCAACTACGAAAAGAGCAAGGTTCGCGTGTCTGTCACGATCTTCGGTCGTGCCACCCCCGTCGAACTGGATTTCAGCCAGGTCGAAAAGACCTGATTTCAAACCCCGGGGAGCCCTGGCCTCGCGCTAGGGCGATATAACCCGCAAGGAGCAAAGCATGGCGAAGAAGATCGTCGGCTTTATCAAGCTGCAAGTGCCGGCTGGTAAGGCTAACCCCTCCCCCCCGATTGGCCCGGCCCTGGGTCAGCGTGGCCTGAACATCATGGAATTCTGCAAGGCGTTCAACGCCAAGACCCAAGGCATGGAGCCTGGTCTGCCGATTCCGGTGGTGATCACCGCTTTCGCCGACAAGAGCTTCACCTTCATCATGAAGACCCCGCCCGCGACGGTCCTCATCAAGAAGGCTGCCGGTGTGCAGAAGGGTTCGTCCAAGCCGCATACCGACAAGGTTGGCACGCTGACCCGCGCGCAAGCTGAAGAAATCGCCAAGGCCAAAGGCCCCGATCTGACCGCCGCCGATCTGGACGCCGCCGTCCGCACGATCGCTGGCAGCGCCCGCAGCATGGGCATCACGGTTGAGGGGATCTAATCATGGCAAAACTGAGCAAGCGCGCCGCCGCCATTGCGCAAAAGATCGACCGCACCAAGCTGTACCCGGTCGCCGAAGCCCTGACCCTGGTCAAGGAAACCGCTGTCGCCAAGTTCAACGAATCGATTGACGTGGCCGTGCAACTGGGCATCGACCCGAAGAAGTCGGACCAACTGGTCCGCGGTTCGGTCGTGCTGCCCGCCGGTACCGGCAAGACGGTCCGCGTTGCCGTGTTCGCCCAAGGCGACAAGGCTGAAGCCGCCAAGGCCGCTGGCGCCGACATCGTCGGTCTGGACGATCTGGCCGAGCGCATCAAGGCCGGTCAAATGGACTTCGACATCGTCATCGCTTCGCCCGACACGATGCGTGTCGTGGGCGCCCTGGGCCAGGTCCTGGGTCCCCGTGGCCTGATGCCGAACCCGAAGGTCGGCACCGTGACGCCCGACGTCGCCACCGCTGTCAAGAACGCCAAGGCCGGTCAGGTTCAGTACCGCACCGACAAGGCCGGCATCATCCACGCCACGATCGGCCGCGCGTCGTTCGACGTGGAACAACTGCAAACCAACCTGGCCGCACTGGTCGACGCCCTGCAAAAGGCTCGTCCCGCCGCTGCCAAGGGCATCTACCTGCGCAAGCTGGCCGTTTCGTCCACGATGGGCGGCGGTGCGCGCGTGGAAATTGCCTCGCTGTCGGCTGCCTAAGCCTACAGCTGTAAACGTACTTTGGGCCGCATCCGGATTCCTCCGGATGCTGCTGTCAAAGACCGCTGGAGCAGGTCGGTGGAAGCAGTATCCCGCCGACTCGCTTAATACCGAAGCTCGCACAGTTCGGATCCAGCGTAGACGGCGTCCCCAGGAAGATTTCTTTACCCGAAGAACTCGACCAGGCGCCGCATTCGGTTGACGCGCAAGGCTCCGGCCCCAGGCGTCTTTTGATGGAGTGTTCAAACCGTGAGTCTCAATCGTCAAGAGAAAGCGGTGGTAATCGAGGAAGTCTCGGCCGAAGTGGCCAAGGCGCAATCGATTGTTATCGCCGAGTACCGTGGTCTGGACGTCGCCTCTGTCACCGTACTGCGCAAAACTGCGCGTGAATCGGGCGTGTATCTGCGTGTTCTGAAGAACTCGCTGGCCCGTCGTGCTGTTGCCGGCACGGCTTTCGAGCCGTTGGCCGAGCAACTGACCGGTCCGCTGATCTATGGCATCAGCGCTGATCCGGTTACGGCGGCCAAGGTCCTCGCAGGTTTCGCGAAAAGCAACGACAAGCTGGTCATCAAGGCGGGCGCTCTGCCCAACAGCCTGTTGAACCAAGAAGGCGTGAAGGCCCTGGCCACCATGCCCTCGCGCGAAGAGTTGCTGTCGAAACTGCTGGGCACCATGCAAGCCCCCATCGCGCAATTCGTGCGTACGCTCAACGAAGTTCCGACCAAGTTCGCCCGTGGCCTCGCCGCCGTGCGCGACCAGAAGGCCGCGGCCTAATCGCCGTCCTTCCCGGAATTCGCTGAACGACCGAGCGACACCCAAACCCTGGCATTACCCAAATATTTGGAGTTCTTAAAAATGGCACTTAACAAAGCTGAAATCCTTGACGCCATCGCTGGCATGACCGTGCTCGAACTGTCCGAGCTGATCAAGGAAATGGAAGAGAAGTTCGGCGTGTCGGCTGCTGCCGCCGCTGTGGCCGTGGCCGCTCCGGCCGCCGGTGGCGCTGCCGCCGCTGCTGAAGAGCAGACCGAGTTCACCGTTGTCCTGGCTGAAGCCGGCGCCAACAAGGTTTCCGTCATCAAGGCCGTGCGCGAGCTGACCGGTCTGGGCCTGAAGGAAGCCAAGGACCTGGTCGACGGCGCGCCGAAGCCCGTCAAGGAAGGCGTTGCCAAGGCTGACGCCGAAGCCGCCAAGAAGAAGCTGGAAGAAGCTGGCGCCAAGGTCGAAGTCAAGTAAGACCTGCGTCAACTTGCCCGGGGACAGCGCAATTTGCCGTCCCCGGGCTTTTGCGTTTCCAGGAAACCCCTGCTGGGGTCATGTCCTTTCAGAGGGGTTTCCTGGAGTCGTATCACCTGGGGCCGTGGTTGACGGCCCATGCAACCTCGAGTCGGAGTGCTCATGCCTTACTCGTACACCGAAAAAAAGCGCATCCGCAAAAGCTTCGCCAAGCGTGAAGACGTTCAAAACGTTCCTTTCCTCCTGGCGACTCAGCTTCAATCCTACCTAACTTTCCTGCAGGCGGATACCGCCCCGTCCGAACGCGTAGCCGACGGTTTGCAGGCGGCGTTTACGTCGATTTTCCCGATCGTTAGTCACAACGGTATGGCGCGCTTGGAGTTCGTGAGCTATGTGCTCGGCGAACCGGTGTTCGATGTCAAGGAATGTCAGCAACGTGGCCTGACCTATGCCTCGCCCCTGCGAGCCAAGGTCCGCCTGGTGCTGCTTGACCGCGAAGTCAGCAAGCCCACCGTGAAGGAAGTGAAGGAACAGGAAGTCTACATGGGCGAGATTCCGCTCATGACCGGCACCGGTTCGTTCGTCATCAACGGCACCGAACGCGTCATCGTGTCGCAGCTGCACCGTTCGCCCGGCGTGTTCTTCGAGCACGACCGCGGCAAGACGCACAGCTCCGGCAAGCTGCTGTTCTCGGCCCGCGTGATTCCCTACCGCGGCTCGTGGCTGGACTTCGAGTTCGACCCCAAGGACGTCCTGTTCTTCCGCGTCGACCGCCGCCGCAAGATGCCTGTCACGATCCTGTGCAAGGCCATCGGCATGACGCCGGAATCGATCCTGGCCAACTTCTTCGACTTCGACAACTTCGAGTTGAAGAGCGAAGGCGCCATGATGGAATTCGTGCCCGAGCGCTGGAAGGGCGAAATGGCCCGCTTCGACATCGCGGACCGCTCCGGCAAGGTCATCGTCGAAAAAGACAAGCGTATCAACGCCAAGCATCTGCGCGACCTGGCTGCCGGCGGCATCCAGCGCATCTCCGTGCCGGAAGACTTCCTGTACGGCCGCGTGCTGGCCAAGAACATCGTTGACGCCGACACCGGCGAAGTCATCGCCAACGCCAACGACGAGATCACCGAAAGTGTGCTGGGCAATCTGCGCGCCGCCAACGTGCACGACATCCAGACGCTCTACACGAACGACCTGGATCGCGGCCCGTACATCTCGCAAACGCTGCGCACCGATGAAACCGCCGACCAGATGGCCGCGCGCGTTGCCATCTACCGCATGATGCGCCCTGGAGAACCGCCCACCGAAGAAGCGGTGGAAGCGTTGTTCCAGCGCCTGTTCTACAGCGAAGAAACGTACGATCTGTCGCGCGTCGGCCGCATGAAGGTCAACAGCCGCCTGGGCCGTGGTGAAGACATCACCGGCCCCATGACGCTGACCAACGAAGATATCCTTGAAACCATCAAGGTGCTGGTCGAGCTGCGTAACGGCCGTGGCCAGATCGACGACATCGATCACCTGGGCAACCGCCGCGTGCGTTGCGTCGGCGAACTGGCCGAGAACCAGTTCCGCGCCGGCCTCGTGCGGGTCGAACGCGCCGTCAAGGAACGTCTGGGCCAGGCCGAGACCGAAAACCTGATGCCGCACGACCTGATCAACTCCAAGCCGATCTCGGCCGCCATCAAGGAGTTCTTCGGTTCGAGCCAGCTGTCGCAGTTCATGGACCAGACCAACCCGCTGTCGGAAATCACGCACAAGCGTCGTGTTTCCGCACTGGGCCCGGGCGGCCTGACCCGCGAGCGCGCCGGCTTCGAAGTCCGTGACGTGCATCCGACCCACTATGGCCGCGTCTGCCCGATCGAAACGCCGGAAGGCCCGAACATCGGCCTGATCAACTCCATGGCGCTGTACGCTCGCCTGAACGAGTACGGCTTCCTGGAAACGCCTTACCGCAAGATCGTCGACGGCCGCGTCAGCGACCAGATCGACTACCTGTCGGCCATCGAAGAAAGCCACTACGTGATCGCGCAGGCCAACGCTGCGCTGGACGAAGAAGGCAAGTTCGTGGACGACCTGGTGGCTTGCCGTGAAGCCGGCGAAACCATGCTGACCGCTCCGGCCAACGTGCACTACATGGACGTGGCCCCGTCGCAGATCGTGTCGGTCGCCGCCTCGCTGATTCCGTTCCTGGAGCACGACGACGCGAACCGCGCGCTGATGGGCGCCAACATGCAACGTCAGGCCGTGCCTTGCCTGCGTCCGGAAAAGCCGGTCGTGGGTACGGGTATCGAGCGCACCGTGGCCGTTGACTCGGGCACCACCGTGCAGGCGCTGCGTGGCGGCCTGGTCGACCACGTCGACGCCGAGCGCGTGGTGATCCGCGTGAACGACGAAGAAAACGTCGCCGGCGAAGTCGGTGTCGATATCTACAACCTGATCAAGTACACGCGTTCCAACCAGAACACGAACATCAACCAGCGTCCCATCGTCAAGCGCGGCGACCGTGTCGCCAAGGGCGACGTGCTGGCCGACGGCGCATCGACGGACCTGGGCGAACTCGCCCTGGGCCAGAACATGCTGATCGCGTTCATGCCCTGGAACGGCTACAACTTCGAAGACTCGATCCTGATCTCGGAAAAGGTCGTGGCCGATGACCGCTACACCTCGGTGCACATCGAGGAACTGACGGTCGTTGCCCGTGACACCAAGCTGGGTCCGGAAGAAATCACGCGCGACATCAGCAACCTTGCCGAGACGCAACTGAACCGCCTAGACGATTCCGGCATCACCTACATCGGCGCCGAAGTCAGCGCCGACGACGTGCTGGTCGGCAAGGTCACGCCCAAGGGCGAGACCCAGCTGACGCCGGAAGAAAAGCTGCTGCGCGCCATCTTCGGTGAAAAGGCGTCCGACGTTAAGGACACCTCGCTGCGCGTGCCCTCGGGCATGACCGGCACCGTGATCGACGTGCAGGTGTTCACGCGCGAAGGCATCGTGCGCGACAAGCGCGCCCAGTCCATCATCGACGATGAACTGCGCCGCTACCGCCAGGACCTGAACGACCAGCTGCGCATCGTTGAAAACGACCAGTTCGACCGTATCGAGAAGATGCTGGTAGGCAAGACCGTCAACGGCGGCCCGCGCAAGCTGGCCAAGGGCGCCACGATCACCAAGGCTTACCTGGCTGATCTGGACCGCTGGCAGTGGTTCGACATCCGCCTGGCCGACGAGCCCCACGCCGTGGTGCTGGAGCAGGCCAAGGAATCGCTCGAGCAGAAGCGTCACCAGTTCGACCTGGCCTTCGAAGAGAAGCGCAAGAAGCTGACGCAGGGCGACGAGCTGCCCCCGGGCGTGCTGAAGATGATCAAGGTCTACCTGGCCGTGAAGCGTCGTCTGCAGCCCGGCGACAAGATGGCAGGCCGTCACGGCAACAAGGGCGTGGTCTCGCGCATCACCCCGGTGGAAGACATGCCGCACATGGCTGACGGCACGCCGGCCGACATCGTTCTGAACCCGCTGGGCGTGCCCTCGCGGATGAACGTGGGCCAGGTGCTGGAAGTGCACTTGGGCTGGGCTGCCAAGGGCGTGGGTCACCGCATCGCCGACATGCTGCGCGACGAGCGCACCGCGCAGGTCAAGAACGTCCGTGCGTACCTGGACAAGGTCTACAACACGACCGGCACCGGCGCGCGCATCGACGAGCTGACCGACGAAGAAGTCATGGAAATGGCCCAGAACCTCAAGAACGGCGTGCCGTTCGCGACGCCCGTCTTCGACGGCGCGACCGAAGAGGAAATCACCAAGATGCTGGAACTGGCCTATCCGGACGACGTCGCCAAGCGCATGGCGCTGACGCCCTCGCGCACGCAGGCGTGGCTGTACGACGGCCGCACCGGCGAGAAGTTCGAGCGTCCGGTCACCGTCGGCTACATGCACTACCTGAAGCTGCATCACTTGGTCGACGACAAGATGCACGCGCGCTCGACCGGCCCGTACTCGCTCGTGACCCAGCAGCCGCTGGGCGGCAAGGCGCAGTTCGGTGGCCAGCGTTTCGGGGAAATGGAAGTGTGGGCGCTGGAAGCCTACGGCGCCGCCTACACCCTGCAGGAAATGCTGACGGTGAAGTCCGACGACATCACCGGCCGCACCAAGGTATACGAAAACATCGTCAAGGGCGATCACGTCATCGATGCCGGCATGCCGGAATCGTTCAACGTGCTGGTCAAGGAAATCCGCTCGTTGGCCCTGGACATGGATTTGGAGCGTAACTAATGAAAGCGCTACTCGACCTCTTTAAGCAAGTCTCGCAAGACGAGCAATTCGATGCCATCAAGATCGGCATCGCCTCGCCCGAGAAGATCCGTTCGTGGTCCTACGGCGAAGTTCGCAAGCCCGAGACCATCAACTACCGCACGTTCAAGCCCGAGCGTGACGGTCTGTTCTGCTCCAAGATCTTCGGCCCGATCAAGGACTACGAGTGCCTGTGCGGCAAGTACAAGCGCCTGAAGCACCGTGGCGTGATCTGCGAGAAGTGCGGCGTTGAAGTTACCGTTGCCAAGGTTCGCCGTGAACGCATGGGCCACATCGAGCTGGCCAGCCCCGTCGCGCACATCTGGTTCCTGAAGAGCCTGCCGTCGCGTCTGGGCATGGTGCTCGACATGACCCTGCGCGATATCGAACGCGTCCTGTACTTCGAAGCCTGGTGCGTGATCGAACCCGGCATGACGCCGCTCAAGCGCGGCCAGATCATGTCGGATGACGATTTCCTGGCCAAGACCGAGGAATACGGCGACGACTTCCGTGCCCTGATGGGCGCGGAGGCCGTGCGCGAACTGCTGCGCACCATCGACATCGACCGCGAAGTGGAAACGCTGCGCGGCGAACTGAAGGCCACCAGCTCGGAAGCCAAGATCAAGAAGATCTCCAAGCGCCTGAAGGTGCTGGAAGGCTTCCAGAAGTCCGGCATCAAGGCCGAGTGGATGGTCATGGAAGTGCTGCCCGTGCTGCCGCCGGACCTGCGTCCGCTGGTGCCGCTGGACGGCGGCCGCTTCGCGACCTCCGACCTGAACGACCTGTACCGCCGCGTCATCAACCGCAACAACCGTCTGAAGCGCCTGCTGGAGCTGAAGGCCCCTGAAATCATCCTGCGCAACGAAAAGCGCATGCTGCAGGAAGCCGTCGACTCGCTGCTGGACAACGGTCGCCGCGGCAAGGCCATGACCGGCGCCAACAAGCGCCAGCTCAAGTCCCTGGCCGACATGATCAAGGGCAAGAGCGGTCGTTTCCGTCAGAACCTGCTGGGCAAGCGCGTCGACTACTCGGGCCGTTCGGTCATCGTGGTGGGTCCGCAGCTCAAGCTGCACCAGTGCGGCCTGCCCAAGCTGATGGCCCTGGAACTGTTCAAGCCGTTCATCTTCAATCGCCTGGAGATGATGGGCCTGGCCACGACCATCAAGGCCGCCAAGAAGCTGGTGGAAAGCCAGGAACCGGTGGTCTGGGACATCCTGGAAGAAGTCATCCGCGAACACCCGGTCATGCTGAACCGTGCGCCCACGCTGCACCGTTTGGGCATCCAGGCGTTCGAGCCGGTCCTGATCGAAGGCAAGGCCATCCAGCTGCACCCGCTGGTCTGCGCGGCGTTCAACGCCGACTTCGACGGTGACCAGATGGCCGTCCACGTGCCGCTGTCGCTGGAAGCCCAGCTCGAAGCGCGCACGCTGATGCTGGCTTCGAACAACGTGCTGTTCCCGGCCAACGGCGAACCGTCGATCGTGCCGTCCCAGGACATCGTGCTGGGTCTGTACTACACGACCCGCGAGCGCATCAACGGCAAGGGCGAAGGCATCTTCTTCACCGACGTGGCCGAAGTGCAACGCGCCTACGACAACGGCGAAGTCGAGCTGCAAAGCCGCATCACCGTGCGCCTGAAGGAACACGAGCGTGACGAGAATGGCGAGTGGCAGCCGGTGATCCGCCGCCACGAAACCACCGTCGGCCGCGCGCTGCTGTCCGAGATCCTGCCCAAGGGCCTGCCCTTCACCGTCCTGAACAAGGCGCTGAAGAAGAAGGAAATCTCGCGCCTGATCAACCAGTCGTTCCGCCGTTGCGGCCTGCGCGACACGGTGATCTTCGCCGACAAGCTGATGCAGTCGGGCTTCCGCCTGGCCACCCGCGGCGGTATCTCGATCGCCATGGGCGACATGCTGATCCCGTCGGCCAAGGAAGGCATCCTGGCCGAAGCCAGCCGCGAAGTGAAGGAAATCGACAAGCAGTACTCGTCGGGTCTGGTCACGTCCCAGGAACGCTACAACAACGTGGTGGACATCTGGGGCAAGGCCGGCGACAAGGTCGGCAAGGCGATGATGGAGCAACTGGCCACCGAACCCGTGATCAACCGTCACGGCGAGGAAGTGCGCCAGGAGTCGTTCAACTCCATCTACATGATGGCTGACTCGGGCGCCCGCGGTTCGGCCGCCCAGATCCGCCAGCTGGCCGGCATGCGCGGCCTGATGGCCAAGCCGGACGGCTCGATCATCGAGACGCCCATTACCGCGAACTTCCGTGAAGGCCTGAACGTGCTTCAGTACTTCATCTCGACTCACGGCGCGCGTAAGGGTCTGGCCGACACGGCACTGAAGACGGCGAACTCGGGTTACCTCACCCGTCGTCTGGTCGACGTGACGCAGGACCTGGTGATCACCGAGGACGATTGCGGCACCTCGCAGGGCTACAACATGAAGGCCCTGGTGGAAGGTGGCGAAGTCATCGAGCCGCTGCGCGACCGTATTCTCGGCCGTGTTGCCGCCGTGGACATCGTCAACCCGGACACGCAGGAAACCGCCATCACGGCCGGCACGTTGCTGGACGAAGACATGGTCGACACCATCGACCGCATCGGCGTGGACGAAGTCAAGGTCCGCACCCCGCTGACCTGCGAAACGCGTCACGGCCTGTGCGCGCGCTGCTACGGCCGCGACCTTGGCCGCGGTTCGTCGGTCAACCAGGGCGAAGCGGTCGGCGTCATCGCCGCCCAGTCCATCGGTGAACCCGGCACGCAGCTCACGATGCGTACGTTCCACATCGGTGGCGCGGCATCGCGTTCGGCCCTGGCCAGCGCGGTGGAAACCAAGTCCAGCGGCGTGGTCGGCTTTGCCAGCACCATGCGCTACGTCACCAACTCGAAGGGCGAGCGCGTTGCGATCTCGCGTTCGGGCGAACTGGCGATCTTCGATGACAACGGCCGCGAACGCGAACGCCACAAGATCCCGTACGGCGCGACCGTGCTGGTGGGCGATGGCGAGGCCGTGAAGGCCGGCGCGCGCCTGGCGACGTGGGATCCGCTGACCCGTCCGATCGTGTCGGAATACGGTGGCGCCGTCCGCTTCGAGAACATCGAAGAAGGTGTGACCGTGGCCAAGCAGGTGGACGAAGTCACCGGCCTGTCGACGCTCGTCGTCATCACGCCCAAGACCCGTGGCGGCAAGATCGTCATGCGTCCGCAGATCAAGCTGGTCAACGAGAACGGCGAAGACGTCAAGATCGCCGGCACCGATCACTCGGTGAACATCTCGTTCCCGGTCGGCGCGCTGATCACCGTGCGTGACGGCCAGCAGGTTGCCGTGGGTGAAGTGCTGGCGCGTATTCCGCAGGAATCGCAAAAGACCCGCGACATTACCGGCGGTCTGCCGCGCGTGGCCGAGCTGTTCGAAGCCCGTTCGCCCAAGGATGCCGGCATGCTCGCCGACGTCACCGGCACGGTCTCGTTCGGCAAGGACACCAAGGGCAAGCAGCGCCTGGTCATCACCGACCTGGAAGGCGTGAGCCACGAGTTCCTGATTCCGAAGGAAAAGCAGGTGCTGGTGCACGACGGCCAGGTGGTGAACAAGGGCGAAATGATCGTGGACGGCCCGGCCGATCCTCACGACATCCTGCGCCTGCAGGGCATCGAGAAGCTGGCGACCTACATCGTCGACGAAGTGCAGGACGTTTACCGTCTGCAGGGCGTGAAGATCAACGACAAGCACATCGAAGTGATTGTTCGTCAGATGCTGCGCCGTGTGAACATCGTCGATGCGGGCGATACCGAGTTCATCCCGGGCGAGCAGGTCGAGCGCTCCGAGCTGCTGAACGAGAACGACCGCGTCAACGCCGAGAACAAGCGTCCGGCCACCTACGAAAACGTGCTGCTGGGTATCACCAAGGCCTCGCTGTCGACCGACTCGTTCATCTCGGCCGCCTCGTTCCAGGAAACCACGCGTGTCCTGACCGAAGCCGCCATCATGGGCAAGCGTGACGACCTGCGTGGCCTGAAGGAAAACGTCATCGTCGGCCGCCTGATCCCGGCCGGTACCGGCCTGGCGTACCACCATGCCCGCAAGGACAAGGAAGCCCTGGAGGCCGCGGAACGCGAAGCCGCCCGCCAGTTGGCCAACCCGTTCGAAGACGCGCCGGTCACGGTGGGTTCGGACGCCGATGTGCCGCCGGCCGACCTGGGCAGCGAAGACGCCGCCGAGTAAAGGCAAGCGCCGGTGTGTCCCCCGCGCGGTTCCGGCGGGGGAGGCCAGAAGCAAAAAGGCCGCTGATGCGAATCAGCGGCCTTTTTTTCGCCTGGCTGGGTTGCTTTCGCCTGGCTGAGTTGCGTTACTTGGCCGCCAGGCTCTTGGCACGCTGGAACACCGGGCCCCAGATCGGATGGCCCGCTTCGTTGGGCGCCAGCTCAAAGGCGGGATCGATCTGCAGGATGCGGCCGAAGCTGTCCTCGCACAATTGTGTATAGCGGCTGACGCAGTAGCTGAACGCTTGCAGTTTGTACGCCTCGATGCGCACGGCCTTGCTGGACGCGGCCAGTTCGTCGGAACGCGCCACCCGGCGGATGACTTCGCCGTAATGGCCGGCCATGTATTGGTCACGTACCTGTTGCAACTGTTCCAGCGCCTCGGGCGTGGGCGCGCGGTCGGGTGCATTGGCAGCCAGGCCGGCACAGCCGGCCAGCCCGAACGATAATCCGAGCACACCGTAGAGAAGGCGAATTTTCATAGGCTTTCAGCGAATTGGGAGAATTTGACGATACGCTATCGTGCCACAGCCTGATGCGCTCGGACATTTTCGGCAATGTCCTTGCGTAACGGATTGGATAATATTCCGCCTATCAGCCGTCAACCCGTTTTCCTGCGCCCGCCGCGCTGCATTTTGATTATGTCTTCATCCGTCGGCCTGCATACGCCGCGCAGCCCCTTTTCAGGGGCCGCGCCGCTCGCCTTGCGCCCCTTGAGCGCCATTGCCGCCAGTTCGGCGGGGGGCGTGCCGGAGGCACGTATCAAGCGCTTGCTGTCGGATCTGCTGCCGTCGCTGATGGGCCTGCATGCCCAGGGCGAGATTTGCGGCGACATTTCCCTGGATACCGTGGGCATGGACGAAGGCGCGCGCGCGCACCTGCTGCCGGAACTGGCGGTGCCGCGGTCGCGCCGGGCAGGGGTGACGCCGGTGCCGGGTTTCGCGCCATTCGAACTGTATACCGATTCCGCTGAATGGCCCCGAGGCCCCTGGACCGACGTCTATGCGCTTTGCGCGGTCATGCATGCCCTGGTCATCGGCCTGCGTCCGCCACCCGCGCCGGAGCGCCGCGCGACCGACAGCTATGAACCATTGATGGCACTGGGCCTGACGAAGTACAGCCCGGCATTTCTCGGGGCCATCGATCGCGGCCTGGCGATGCTGCCGGCCGACAGGCCACAGACTCTGGCCGAACTGGCCACCATGCTGGATATCTCCGCGTATGCCGAATCCGCGCCCGTCGTTCCGGAGGTGTCGCATGCGGCGGCCGCGACCCTGCCCGCCGCGCCGGCCACGGCAGCCGGCAAACCGCGCGGCGCCGGCCGGCCACTGCTGCTGTTGCTGCTGTTGGTGGCGTTGCTGGGCGCTGGCGTCTATGCCTGGCTGCGTGCCGGCGGCGGTGGCACCAATGGCGTGATCACGCGTTCCGAATTGGTGCAACCGAATCTGCCGGCGTCCTCGTCCGCGCCTGTCCCGACCGCCCCAGCGCCCGCGGCCATGGCGCCGTCTGAAGCGCCGCTGCCGGCGGCCTCGCAGCCGGCCGCTTCCGAGACGGGCGCGGCTGGCATGGCG